>CBDUKK010000142.1:0-5285 GCA_965367795.1 uncultured Gammaproteobacteria bacterium | reverse complement strand
CATTTTGTAGACTCGGGAACCTCTGGAGGAGTATGGGGGCTGGAAAATGGTTATAGCATCATGGCAGGTGGCAGTGATGAAGCCATCGAGATACTGCGACCGGTACTGGAATCTCTAGCGCCGGCAAAAGATACCGGCTGGGGGCACGTCGGACCGGCAGGTGCAGGTCATTATGTGAAGATGGTTCATAATGGCATCGAGTATGGCATGATGCAGGCGTATGCCGAAGGCTTTGAGATGCTCGATGCCAAGCATGAGATGCAGCTTGATCTGCCGCAGATCTCTCAAATCTGGCAACACGGCAGCGTGGTGCGATCATGGTTGCTGGATCTGATCGCCGATTCCTTGGCTGAGGATAAGACGCTGTCATCATTGAGTGACTACGTCGATGATTCCGGCGAAGGCCGCTGGACGGTGCATGATTCGATCGATCTCGGCGTGCCGACACCGGTGCTGACACTGGCCTTGCAGATGCGTTTTCGCAGCCGACAGGACCCATCTTTCGCCGGTAAGGTGATCAATGCGATGCGTGCAGGTTTTGGTGGGCACAGTATAAAATCATCAGATTGTCAATAGAAACAAGGTGTTAAAAGTAATAGTTAATGTATATTATTAAGAATAAACTGTTTACTGGTACTGCTTATCGTAGGAGAAGATTATGAATCAAAAAGAGTTACATGATATTTCACCGAAGAGCGCAGCGCAGCTATTGCATGACGATCCTCGTGCGATACTGGTGGATATACGTTCCAGCATGGAATACCTGTTTGTCGGGCATCCGGTTGGTGCCGTGCATCTACCCTGGATCGACGAACCTGACTGGGAGATCAATCCACACTTTGTTGCCGAGGTGCGAAAATTGATGCTGGGTGGTGCGGTATGTGATGTCGAAGATGGCTGTGCACCTATCGTGCTGATCTGTCGCAGCGGTAAGCGGTCACTGGAAGCAGGCAAAGTGCTGTTAGCGGCAGGCCTTAGTAATATCTTTCATATCGATGAAGGTTTCGAGGGTGAACTGAACGATGTTCATCAACGTAGTTCTATCGGTGGCTGGCGCTTCCATGGCTTGCCGTGGGAGCAGTGTTGAAAACGGCTGTCACCATCAAGCAGCCGTATCCGTTCACGCCTATCTGCTTATCAATGAATAACGTGAAGGTTTAGAAAAAATGCTGACACCGCCTCTTAGTTTCGCCGAGAAATTTAATTATGCCCTGGGTGATACCGCCTCTAATTTTTTCTTCCAGTTTTTCGGCATCTTCATCATCTATTATTACACCGATGTCTATGGGCTGAGCACCTCCGCGGTCACCACCATGCTGTTAACCGTGAAGCTATGGGACTGGATCACAGACCCGATCATGGGCATCATCGCTGACCGGACCAATACACGCTGGGGCAAGTTTCGGCCTTACCTGTTATGGATGGCAGTGCCATACGGCGCATTAGGCTACCTGATGTTCATCAATCCGGACCTGGGCGAAGAGGGCAAACTTATATTTGCCTATGTCACTTACATCCTGATGATGACTGCCTATACCGCGATCAATGTTCCTTACGGCGCCATGATGGGTGTGATGACAACGTCATCCAGCGAAAGATTAACACTGGGTACCTTCCGTTTCGTCGGTGCTTTCAGTGCGGCCATCATCCTGGGTATGTCTGTCAGGCCCATGGTCAGGTATCTGGGCGGCGACGACGAGATGCTCGGCTTCCAGTACACCATGGCGATCTTTGCCGTGTTGTCAGTGTTGATGTTCCTGCAGACTTTTCGTGGCACCAGGGAACGGGTCTCGCCGCCGCCGAGCCAGGATAGCCATATAGGTAAAGACCTGGCAACCCTGTTCAAGAACACCGCCTGGCTGGTGATGGTCATCGCCGGGATATTTACCCTGGCCAGTGTCGCCATCCGCGGTGGCGCAACCGTGTATTTCTTCAAGTACTACATGCTCGATGACAACACCTCTTTTATCTGGATTTGGGACCGAACCAGCTTTTTTATTACCACAGGTGCCATCGTATTCGTCATCGGTGTCATCGCGGGGCGTTTCCTGAGCAACATATATGACAAGCGTTCGCTGATGATGTTTCTGACGCTATCCAACGCGATCATAATGGGCCTGATGTTTTATATACCAAACGATGCTTACTGGACGATGCTGCTGATGAACGCACTGGCATCGTTACTCGCCGGGCCGACACCGGCACTGGTCTGGGCGATGTATGGTGACGTCGCCGATTTTGGTGAGTGGAAATTTAAAAGGCGCACCACCGCACTGGTGTTCTCAGCGGCACAGTTCGCACAGAAGCTTGGTTTGACCATAGGTGGTGTACTGCCGACAGCGGTGCTTACCTACGTCGGTTACGAAGCCAATATGGCGCAATCGGAAACATCCTTGCTCGGTATTCGACTGATCTTCACCTGGCTGCCGGCGCTGTTCGCTATCATTGCAGGCCTGGCATTTATTTTTTATCCGCTTCGTGATACCCATCTCGTTCAGATAGAAGAGGATCTGGTGAATCGCCGCTTAGGCGTAGGCGAGCTGAGTCCGGCACTCAGTCCGTCGTAAGATTAATCTATGCATCGTTTTGACTGATACTGAAGTCAGGAGATGTGATCTGAGTCCGGTAAACGTGATCCGGGAAATCGAAAGTAGTGACAGAAAATAATGGGGACAGTATGTTTGGTCGAATACACAGACTGGTTTTATTGCTGCTTGTCGTAATGTTATGCAATACCACTGCATGGGCAGAAGCGATACCCGTCGAACTCAAGAAAACAGATAAAGGCTGGCAGTTGCTGCGCGATGGCAAGCCATACTTCATCCGCGGCGCCGGTGGTAGTGCCGGCTTACAGAAGCTGGCGGCTGCCGGTGCAAACTCGGTTCGCACCTGGGGCAGTGACGACATCGGCGATCTCCTCGATGAGGCGCATGCTCTGGGCCTGTCGGTTACTGTCGGTATCTGGCTTGGCCACGAGCGGCATGGTTTTGATTACGACGACCAGGCCCAGGTGAAAGCGCAGCTGGAGAGTGCCCGTAAGGCTGTCATGCGTTACAAGGATCATCCCGCGGTACTGCTGTGGGGCGTTGGTAACGAGATGGAAGGTTTTGATTCCGGCGATAACCCCGCTATCTGGAAAGCGGTCAACGATATCGCCAGCATGATCAAGGAACTTGATCCGGCACACCCGACCATGACGATTACTGCAGAGATCGGCGGTGGTCGTATCAGCAGTATCGAAAAATATGGCACCGCGATCGATATACATGGCATTAATGCCTATGGCGGTTCACCTTCTATCCCCGAACGTTATCGTGCAGCGGGTGCAAACAAACCGTACATCCTGACCGAGTTCGGGCCACCCGGTGAATGGGAGGTTGCTAAAAATGACTGGGACGCAGCCTATGAGCTGACCAGTACAGAGAAGGCGCAACGATACAGAGAGATTTATCAGCAAGCTGTGCTCGCTGCGCCTGGTCTGGCGCTGGGGTCTTATGTTTTTATCTGGGGTCACAAGATGGAAGCCACCGCTACCTGGTTTGGCATGTTTCTTCCTGATGGTTCGCCGTTAGCTGCTGTCGATGTCATGACCGAGTTGTGGTCTGGTCAGCCGCCAGACAACCTTGCGCCAGCGGTGAAGCCGTTGCTGGTAAAAGGTGAATCGCAGCTGGATCCGGGCAGCGAACTGCAGGTCGCCAGCGAGATAAAAGATCCCGAAGCAGGCGAGGTAACAGTACAGTGGGTATTACGCCGCGAGCAACAAGGTGAACAGATAGGCGGAGACTACCGGGCGATGCTCCCGGACATCGAAGATGCCATCATCGAAAGTCGAACTGACGGCGCTGTAGTCCGCATGCCGGAAGAACCGGGCGCTTATCGACTATTCCTCTACGTTTACGATGATGCCGGTAATGCGGCGACAGCCAATGTGCCCTTACTGGTCAAAGGCGAAGCGCGCACGGCGATGCCATTGCTGGTTTACGAAGATGGCTTTGACGGCATGCCATGGGCGCCCTCGGGATGGATGGGCTCATATGAAGAACTTCAGTTAGAGGGTGATCACGCTGATAATCCTCACCGTGGAGATGCCTGTATCAAGATGCGTTACCAGGGTAAGTTCGGCTGGGTTGGTGTGGCCTGGCAGCATCCGAGTAATAACTGGGGAGATACTGACGGTGGTTTTGATGTCAGCAGTGCGACGGCGCTCGAGTTCTGGGCGCGGGGCAAGTGGGGCGGCGAGCATGTCAGTGCTGGCGTTGGCCTCATCGGTAAAGACAAACCGTACCCGGATTCGGGTCTCGCGACCATCGATGATATCGTTCTAGAAAAGGCGTGGAAAAAATACCTGATCCCCCTGGATGATATCGACCTGTCAAGTATCAAGACAGGATTTTATATCAGCATAAAAGGGCAGCAGACATCAGTGACTGTTTACCTGGACAGTATACGTTTCATCCGTCAGTCAGGAGAGTAAAGCCGTGATATATTTTCGACACTTCAGGTCTTGCTGGTTCAACGAGCTAGATTTAGAATTTTTTATTATCTGGTGTGCCCATCGGCACGAAAAGAGATCGGCAACAGGCTTGATTGATGATACCTGAGAATGAAATCCAGAGAGTCCTTGATAGCAGACGGTTTGCGATACTGGCTACCCAGAGTGATGGCCAGCCACATACCAGTCTGATGGCGTTCACGCCTATGGATGGCATACGTCATCTCATCGTGGCTACTTATCGCGACACGTTAAAATACCGTAACTTGTTGAAAGACAACCGCGTGGCAGCCCTGATCGATAGCAGGACGGCGTCGGATTCAGCTGCACCTCAGGGTATCGTTCTCACCTTACACGGCATCGCAACTGAAGTTTCGAATGCTGATCGTGCTGCAGCAGAGCAGGCACATCTGGCGAGGCACCCGGATCTCAGAGCATTCCTCAGCTCGCCCGACTGCGTCTTGTTACGTGTTACAGTAAAAAACTACGAGGTCGTTGGTGGTATTGATGAAGTATCCTGGTATAAGTTGGCGGTATAACTGCTACCTGAGATCGCAGGCATTGATTTTACATCATTATAATTTCAGGTGAGCCTGTGAAGCGATTGCTCTGAGGTTCGAAAAACTATCGGCAATGACGTTTTTTATACTAACCATATCGGATCAGAAAGAGATTCCCAAAGTAGTACTCATAAAAAAGCCCTGACCGAGCTGGCGGGGCTTTCTTATGTACACATTAATTATTCTCTTTCTGTGTCATATTTATGACATTCATGGTCATTTTTTTGTTACGA
>CBDUKK010000141.1:0-5285 GCA_965367795.1 uncultured Gammaproteobacteria bacterium | reverse complement strand
AAGGGTTTTTCGGGATATCATTTGTATTCCTCCGGTGATTTTAATATCAGGTGTTTGGATATAAACATCGACGGTTGAACAGTAGGCTCGTGGTAAGCAAATGTGTTTGACTTACATCAAGCCTGTCCGGAGGTTTTTGCGGATGTCAGGCTACAAGTGGGGTATGAGAGTTGATCCAGGTCAAATAACGGAGTACTAGGTTTCTGTGACTGAAAAGGAGAGCCAGGGAAATCCAGTCTAAATAGCTCACCCGTCGATCACCAGAGAGGATGATGGTGAATGAGTTGATGGTGATGTGTTATGTGGGCCTGCGTAAGGATGATGACAGGGCTGACGAGCGTATAAACAGGTTTCTATGTCAACCGCCGGTCATGCTCATGAGACGAACAATATGCTGTGGTTTATCTTTGAATTCATGCTTTTCTGGTTTAGAAACTATTGCCTCAATCAGAACATTTTTCAGGTCATCATCACTGATGCCCTGGCGTAATAAAGGGCGTAACTCAACTTTATCATCCTGTCCCAGGCATAAATAGAGAGTGCCATCGACAGATAATCGAACCCTGTTACAGCTTTCACAGAAGTGCTGAGAGATAGGTGTGATAAACCCGATGCGTAAATCTGTGCCCTTTATCTGTACGTATCTTGCCGGACCGCCACCAGGCATTACACCGGGTATCAGATCGTAGCTTTTTGATAACTGCTGTTTGACTTTCTGCAGGTCGATATAGTGGTCGGTGGCATCATCCGCTGTAGCACCCATCGGCATCGTTTCTATAAAACGCAGGGTAAAACCATGTCGCAGGCAAAACTCTACCATGTCTTCAAACTCATCATCATTGATGTCTTTCATGGCGACCATGTTGATCTTGATGGGAGAGAAACCTGCCTGTTTCGCTGCCACCAGGCCATCGAGTACGGGTTGAAGTTCGCCGCCGGTTATGTCTTTGAATCTCACCGGATTTAAAGTGTCCAGGCTGACGTTGATTCTGGAAATGCCGGCACAGCTCAGATCATTTGCCTGTTTTCCCAGTAACACGGCATTTGTGCTCAGTGACAGGTCATCCAGCCCTGGCAGCGCGGTGAGGCATTGCGCCAGCTCTGCGATATTTTTTCTTACCAGCGGTTCACCACCGGTGAGCCTGACACGTGCGACACCAAGCTCGGTAAAAGCCCTGATTACCCGTTCGATCTCGTCAAAGGTCAGCCAGTGTTCGGGTTGCTCGAAATCCTTGAAACCCTTTGGCATGCAGTAGAAACAGCGTAGATTACATTTATCCGTGACAGACAGGCGTACATATTCGATGCGACGACCAAAGGGGTCGACCAGCGAAGTCTGCTTGTTATGATGTGAGGGATTCATAATTTATTGCCAAGTGTACAGATTAAAACACATTCGTTAGACAAAATTCCCATTAGAATTCAAACGGTATAGGTCAAATGAAGATTCCGGGCAGCATGGTAAAAACATCTACCATCGAATTGTCGCGTTTTAAATAATATATTCAATTAAATCAATTTCTTGAGCAGTTCTTATTCCAGGTCTATGTCTACGTGACACTGCTTGCAGTCGGCTTCTTCTGTCAGGTATTTTTCGTGTTCGATTTCCATAAATTCATCTGACAGCTTGTGGGCGATGCCTTTGTGACAATGTATACAGGTCTGTCCCTGTGAGCGCGCCTGTGCATGCTGCTTGGCGGCATGCTCTTTCTGTTTACTGGCATCCATCTGGCTGAAGTCATGGCAGTTACGGCACTCTCTCGAATCGGTCTGTTGCATTCCTTGCCAGACATGCTGTGCTAACTGGTGTCGCTTGGCCTCATATTTTTCAGCGGTATCGATGGTGCCGAGTATCTTATGATATAGCTCGTTACTGGCATGTATCTTACGCATGATCTTGTGATGATATTCTTTTGGTACATGACAGTCGGGGCAGGTCGCACGCACCCCACTGCGATTGCTGTAATGGATTGTCTTCGTATATTCCTCATATACGTTATCTCTCATCTCGTGGCAGGAGATACAAAATTCTTCGGTGTTTGTCACTTCCAGTGTCCAGTTGAATCCGGCCCACAGTATGATACCTGTGATGATGAAGAAGAGTGCAGCGCCTAGTGAAGTGCCAAACAATAATTTACGTGAGAAGAATCCGGTAGCTGATTTTTTGTTGTTCATGCCGTCCTGAAACCTGATTAGTTACTAGTAGTGTATTAAATATACTACTAGTAATTGAAAGGTTAAATATCACAATGGGGGATCCTTGATCCATGTCATACATATTCGAACTGATATGCATGACATGTAACTGAATATACTTATATCAGAATGATTACATTATCGTAGCGAGTATATTATGGATATTATCTAATTGATCAAAGTATCTAAAGGTTGAGGGTTAGCGCTGTGTTTTAGTACCTGAGTCGGCTGTTTATTGGCGAAGACCAGGTATCGCAATGTTCCACCTGATGTAATGGCATCAAACGGGTAGCAGGTAGCTAATACAAGTGCTTGCTCGTCTGTGTATGACTGTACCTTGTAGTTCTTGCTGTCGACGATCTGTAGATCGTATACCTGGTAGCGTTCAGTTTGCACGGCCGTCTGTAAATAGAGCGTATCTTTAAGCTGTATATCCTTTAAAAACTGAAAATGTGTATCACGATGACCGCTGATCAGTGTCGTACCCGGTGTATTCGGAGCGACGCTTGCTAGTGAAAGCCCTGGTCCGAAGGCAAGGCTGCTACCGCTGTCACCGGCAAGGATGATCTGCTCGACCTGCAGCCGAGGCACGATCAGCTTTGCCACCGGCCAGGTGTCGGCCCATGGCCAGGGTTTGTATGCAGAATTAACCGAGTCTAACCGGGTTTTAGTCCATGAGGAATTAAGCAGATATTGTGCGATGATAGCTTTGCCCTGTATCCAGCCCGCTGCAGAAAGCTGCCATAGGCAGAGAGCGAATAATGCCACGATGATGGCGGTAGATATATTCCTCATGTATTTATGAAAAATTTTACACATGCTGTCGATCCTCAAAAAAATTGTCATCGTGATGCCTGCATCGGAGCAGGTAGAACAGCAACGCAGGAACAGTTGCCGTGGCACGAAGCGATCTCCTGTAAACGATACGGTTACCTGAGGGAGATGGCCACGCTTCGCTCGCAATGACGGTTTTCATTTAGCTGTATCTCCATCGATATAGAAAAGTAGCAGTGATGAACAGGACGATCGCCAGCAGCAGATTAAACCGTGAACTTGTTGCGGCCTGCGCCAGCATGATGCCATCAGTCGAGGCCCGGTTGTTCCAGCCATGAGGCAGGTTATTTTTTAAACGTTCGCGGTATAACATGCCATCGCTATTGACCGGCGTTACATCGACAGCCACCATGCTGGTATAACGGCTGACCAGTTGGTGTTGCAATGCCGTATCAGTCACCTGCTGCCTGATCGATTCGTCTTCTGTTTCATCTCCAGCATGGCCGTTTACTTCATGTAGTTCATCCATCAAAGAAGCGATTTTCTCGCGTGCCCAGGCAATACGAATGCCATCTTTTGATGTGGTCTTCAGATCCGTACTGCCCTGCCATTCGGTGTTGCCATAGTCACCCCTGATCGCGATACTTTCGGGTATGTCCTTACCTTTGATCAGGAATGTAGCTGTCTCACCAGCGTACATGTCGGCGATGGATCTCGGGAAGATCTCGTACTTATCCTCATCGTTGTTAGCATCGAGTGTCAGCTGGATATTTATCAATGCTGGCGTCTCGATCTTTTTGAACAGTGCTGTGGTTTTTTTATTTACCTCGTTGATGTCGCCGATGTAGGTGAATGTGCCACGGCCTTTCTGTGCCGCTTTGCGCATGAAGTATGAGTTTGGTGCAGAACCGATACCGATAGTAAACAGCCGGCTGTTACCGAGCTGCCGGTCGATGATGTCGAACAGTTCGATCTCATTATCGATATTGCCATCGGTGATGAATATGACCTGGCGGAAGCGGGAGAATGTCTCCTGACTCGATAGTGCAAGCTGCAACGCCGGTTTCATCTCGGTGCCGCCATCGGCATCCAGGATATTTATGAAGCGTTTTGCATAGCTCTTGTATTCCGCTGAAGCGTCGATAGTCTCGGGGAACAGGCTGCCTGTATCATTATTAAACCAGATGATATTAAAACGGTCGATAGAATTAAGCCCGTCCAGTGCAGTAATCAATGACGCCCTGGCCTGCTCGATCGAGGTACCTGCCATCGAGCCGGAAACATCGATGACAAAGACTACATCACGCGCCTGTACTCTCTGTTGCAGGTGACTCAGGTCTGGCGGTAGCAGTGTTACCATGGTGTATCTGCTGGAACTGCGGTTTGACTTGTCATGCAACTGGGTGAAGGCAGATATCTGTGGTTTGCTATTGAGCTGCGGTTTCCATACCAGCTCAAAGTCACGATCAGCAACAATATTTTCACCGATGGTGGATATGCTGTAGCGGTTTTCACTGATCTGGTTTATATCGATGCGATGATAAGTGCTGCTCAGATCGTAAAGGCTGACACCCGCATCCAGCAGTACATGTATACGTACAGGATTATTGTTATGGTTTACCGGGTCCGTCTCGGTATGAACACTGGTGTTGTCGCTCATAGAACCGGGCTGTCCTTGTGGCCGGGCTGTTTGTGCGCGAGTCCTTGTTGCGTGATAGCGGGGTCCAACGACCATGGGAAAACGTAAGCGATAACCGTCATCCCTGAAATCGAGTACCTGCTGGAACTCGAACTCGACGGTGATCTCTTCGCCGGGCGCTATGTTTGCAAGTGCTGTAGTAAAAACATTAGGCCGCTGCTGTTCTATCAGGCTTGCTTTTTTACCTGCAGTCCTGGCCTGTTCATAGGTTCTTCTAGCCGTCATACGTTCTTTTACCTGTCCTTCGATGACGCGTTCGCCCACCAGCATGCGAAAGTGGTCAACGGCTGCATTTTCAGGCAGTGGGAACACATAGATGCCCTCAGCCCATAATGAACTGGAGTTTTTGAACTGTTGTTTTACTTTAGCCCTGGCAATGGTACCGGTGACTTCGTAATCCACATCGGTCTGCATCTGCATGGCCTCGATGTAGATACCGTTATCAGGCAGTAACCAGACAGAACCATGCTGGCTCTGGTAAGGATCAGACGTCTCACCGGTAGCTGCATATACGTACTGCAGCATCAGGCCAAAGATAAAATACATGGTGATGACGACCAGCGTTTTATTGATTAACATGAGTGCCAGTGAATAAGCTTTCTGTTTTTTATCTGCT
>CBDUKK010000140.1:0-5323 GCA_965367795.1 uncultured Gammaproteobacteria bacterium | reverse complement strand
ACATCCGTCGATCACGGTACTGCTCTTGATCTGGCAGCCACGGGCAAAGCCAGTGTCAGCAGCATGATCGAAGCCATACACATGGCTGTAGAACTGAGTCAGCACGGATAACGATATAACCAATGCAACATCATGCAAAAAAGCGTTTTGGTCAGAATTTCCTGGTAGATAAATCGGTTATCAACCATATCGTAGACAGCATTCAACCCCAGCCTGATGATGTGATGATCGAGATCGGGCCCGGGCTTGGAGCGATGACGAGGCCACTTTTATCGCGGTTGAATTCTCTCAACGTGATCGAGCTGGACCGTGACATCATTCCTAAACTTATGATGAATTGCGAGATCGCCGATATCGAGAATAAACACAAGTTAATCGTAAATGAAACCGATGTATTAAAATTTGATTTTTCTGCATTCCAGTCACAGCAAGCCAGATTAAAACCTGGTAGCGAAGTGAAGCTTCGTATCGTAGGCAACCTGCCCTACAACATCTCAACACCGGTACTTTTTCATCTACTGGACTACCGGCACCTGATACATGACATGCATTTCATGCTGCAGAAAGAGGTAGTTGATCGCATAGTAGCTGTTCCCGGTGTAAAAAATTACGGCCGCCTCAGCGTGATGTTGCAAACCTTTTGTGATACCCAGGCCCTTTTCGAAGTGCCTCCCCACGCTTTCCAACCTCCACCAAAAGTTCATTCAGCCATCTTGCGCTTATTACCACGAGTGCAATTTGAAAATCATATAGACGATTTTTCACTGTACGAAAAACTTGTACGTCAGGCTTTTTCCCAACGTCGCAAGACACTGAGGAACACCCTGAAAGAGCTGTGCTCGAGCGAACAGATAGAACAGGCCGGTCTGTCCCCGGGACAACGTGCTGAGGAACTATCAATAATAGATTTCGTCGAACTCTATAACACCATAGCAAAATAATTTCATCTAAGTACTTGAAAAAAAACAAGATACCCTTTCATCAATTAGGTTAATGAAATTGGCTGTCGGTGGTACAATAAATAATCATCGTGTTCTCATGATCCTATGGATACCGTTATGAATAAAATTGACGTACAAGTACAACCGGCCTATATAGCTGAACAATCAGACCCTGACAACAACCATTATGTATTCTCATATACGGTAACAATTCGTAACAATGGCTCCATGCCAGCCAAGCTATTAACACGCCACTGGGTAATTACAGATGGTGACGGCATGGTGCAGGAAGTCAAAGGTGATGGTGTCATAGGCGAACAACCGATCCTTCAACCTGGTGAAGGTTTTCAATATACCTCCGGCACTTTTATGAACACACCCTACGGAACCATGCATGGCAGTTATCTTATGCTAACCGATAGTGGTGAAAAATTTAATGCAGATATTCCCGAGTTTCAGCTCACAGTACCTAACACACTGCATTAACTTTTTACGCAGCTGTATATCTATCCTGTCATGGCTTTAAAACACAGCTATACATTGCTTGCGCCTGTGTACGACTCACTCGTATCGGGCCCGCTTGACGCATATCGGGAAAAAAGTCTTTCCCGCTTAAAAGAGACCGAGAATAAGAGAATACTTATCAATGGTATAGGCAGCGGCCTGGATATACCTTATCTGCCGGATGATGCAAGTTATGTCGGTACAGACATCACACCAGCAATGCTTGAGCGTGCTAAAAAACGTGCTTCTATAGATAACAGGGAATCTTCACTCGACATCAGCTTCCAGGTGGCCGACAGCCAGGACCTGCCATTCGAGGACAAAAGTTTTGATATCGTTGTTATGCATCTGATCCTCGCAGTAGTACCTGATCCGGTACTTGCACTGCAGGAAGCTAACCGTGTATTAAGACCAGGTGGGAATATTTTTATCTTTGACAAATTCATCCGGCCCGGGCAACTCGCTATTGTCCGTCGACTACTGAGTATCTTTATCCGTCATATCGCTACGCGAACCGATGTGGTGTTCGAAGATGTCCTGAGTTCCTGTCCGAAACTGGAGATTACCAGCGATGAACCGGCACTTGCTAAAGGCTGGTTCAGACTGATAGAGTTAAAGAAATATAATTAAAACTATAAAGATTCAAAGGGGTTATTGATGGCGATATATGCCATAGGTGATGTTCAGGGATGTTATGACGAGTTAAGAGAATTACTGACTCATATCAACTTCAGCAGCGACAAAGATCAGTTATGGTTCTGTGGTGATATCGTTAACCGTGGACCTAAATCACTCAAGACATTACGCTTTATCAAATCTTTGGAAGATAATGCAACTACGGTCCTGGGCAATCATGACCTGCATCTACTGGCGACCGCCTATGACCACAGAAAACCAGGTCGAAAAGATACGATTGATAAAATCCTACATGCAAAAGATTCGCTAGAGTTACTCGACTGGTTACGGCATCGACCACTGCTAATACATGACAGGGACAAGGATGTAACACTTTTTCACGCAGGCTTACACCCGGCCTGGAGCATCAAAAAAGCACTAAAACTGGCGAACGAAGTCGAGCAAATTCTGCAGAGCGATCAACATCTCAATTTTTACAAAAACATGTATGGTGACAAACCAACCACATGGAGCGACTCACTCTCTGGCTGGCCACGTTATCGCTTCATAACCAATATACTGACCCGATTACGCTACTGCGACAAATTGGGCCGACCGGCATTGAATGCAAAAGGCGCACCAGGTAGCCAGGCCAAACACCTGATCCCATGGTATGAAGTACCGAATCGTAAGACAATAGACGATACCCTCATCTTCGGCCACTGGTCTACTCTGCCTCACGCGGGGAGAAAGGCAATAAATAACACTTATGCAATCGATTCCGGCTGTCTGTGGGGCGGTTACCTCACCGCCATAAAAATCGGTAAGAATAAGTTCAAATATACTCGTATGAGCTGCCCTGGCGCACAGAAACCTACAGGGAAATACATAGGCAAATAAAAAAAGAAGAGCACCATTACAATGCCCTTCTTCTAAGGAGTCTACAAATCTATTGCCTGAATTATGACCGGGCAACCGCTTATAAGTTCAACTATTTTATTTCTTCTCTAAGGTTACGAAACGACAGTCATAGGGGTTTTTCTCATCTGCTTTCCTTAGTACCGATTCAAGCTCTAACCATTGATTATTATCAATCTCGGGGAACCAGGCATCTCCCTCAAATTCAGCTTCCACATAGGTGAGATAAAGACGATTCGCCCGTGGCAACAACATCTCATATATCGTGCTACCACCGATGACCATGACCTCTTCGGCATCGGGAACAAGCGCCAGTGCCTGTTCAAAACTGCTGACGCAATAAACCCCTTCAAATCGAGTACCAGGGCTTCTGCTTAACACGATGTTAGTCCGGCCCGGCAGAGGTTTACCTATCGACTCGTAGGTTTTTCTGCCCATGATGACCGGTTTACCCATAGTGACTGATTTAAAGTGAGCAAAATCAGCAGGCAGGTGCCATGGCAGCTGGTTATTATTACCAATGAGACGGTTTCGGTCCATAGCTGATATCAGCGAAATAATCATTTACTGAATCAACCCATGTCAAACCGAGAATGGGTAGGCAATCGGTTCGTGGCTCTGATAACCTGCTACCTCGAAATCATCGAGGGTAACCCAGGTTTCTATATCCTCGAGTGACTTGATGTCCGGATTTATATGTAGCTGTGGTGATGGATAGGGTTCCCTTTTCAGCTGAACATCGCGCATCAATTCGAGCTGGTCTTCGTAGATATGCGCATTGACGATCTTGTGGTAAGCAAGCCCCGGCTTGTTACCTGTTATCTGCGCCATTAATTTCAGCAGCGTAAATACCTGGACCTGGTTAAAGTTCTGTCCCAGCGGGACATCGCATGAGCGCTGATAAGATGTCAGGTAGAGAGTGTCCCCTAAAAGTGAAAAAGTATGTGTATGCATACACGGGCGCAGACATCCCATATGAAATTCGCCCGGATTATAAAAGCTGAGGATCTCTCCCCTGTCATCGGTGCCAGCCGAAAGGTTATCCACGATCTTCTTCAACTGGTCTACGTGACCGCCGTCAGGTTTTTGCCAGCTACGACCCTGAACGCCATAGACCCGGCCCATGTCATCTTCACCCTTACGGTAAGGATTATTCAGCCAGGCTTCATTGTCATTCGAATTTGCATCCCAGGTCTTTGTGCCCAGCTTACGAAACTCCGCCGCACTACTGTAGCCACGCAGATAACCGATCAACTCGGCGATGGCAGACTTCCAGTAACTTTTTCGCGTTGTCACCAGCGGCAACTCATTATCAGCAACATTATAAGTCAGGTCGGCATTAATCACCGTCAGGCAACGCTTACCAGTTCGCTGGTTTTCGATCCAGTGACCCTCCTCGATGATGCGTCTACACAGGTCAAGATACTGTTTCATGTATGACTCTTACATTAGTGCCAGCGAGACTGACTTTTGTTATAGGCGATAATGAATACCACGACGCCAAATAGTATCATAGGTATCGAGAGTATCTGCCCCATCGTTAACCAGTCTAATGCGACGAATCCCAGGTGCGCATCAGGTATCCTGAAAAATTCAGTAACAAAACGGAAACTTCCGTAAAAGAACATAAACAGCGCAGAAACTGCCATATACGGTCTTGGTTTTGATGAGTACCACCATAAGATTAAAAACAGCAGTAATCCTTCTGTTATCGCCTGGTATAAGGAAGACGGATGCCGCGCTATGTGATCTCCATAATCCATTGCCCAGGGCATAACCGTCTCCATCGGCCTACCCCATAATTCCTTGTTGATGAAGTTCCCGATACGACCGGCCCCAAGTCCAATCGGCACCCATGGCGCAATAAAATCAGACACCTGGAAGAAGGTCATACCGTTTTTTCGTCCGAACAGATAAAGCCCGATAAAAACACCTAGCATGCCACCATGAAAAGACATACCGCCCTGCCAGATATAAAAGATCGATATCGGATTTTCAATAAAACCGGCAAAACCGTAGAACAGGGTATAACCTAAACGCCCGCCTAATATGACACCAAGTGCGCCATAAAATATGACATCTTCGACCTGTTTACGTGTCCAGTTAATGTCATCACGTTTAGTGCGCTGCATGCCATAAAACCAGGCACCGACAAATCCGATCAGGTACATCAGTCCGTACCAGTGTACTTTTAGCTGACCGAAGGAAAGCGCTACTGGGTCAATATCTGGATAGGTAATCATGGCGCGAAATTGTAACATGACCGGGATCAGAGACAAGCTTGTCTCTAATCGCTAAGAGAAAAATATCAAAAAAAAACCCGATCATTTCTGATCGGGTTTTTA
>CBDUKK010000139.1:0-5357 GCA_965367795.1 uncultured Gammaproteobacteria bacterium | reverse complement strand
AAATATACCCAGCAGCAGGTCTGTTTCACGCTGTTTCATCTCATCATGAAGCTGACGGAGATATGGCTCTACCCGGTGGTGATAACTGGGTACCGCCGTCTCTGGCCAGATGATCAGATCTACATCCTGCTGCGCCAGTGATAGTTGACGGTACATATCCATGCTCGGTTTTTTCATATGCAGCTTCCACTTGTCTTTTTGTGGAATATTGCCCTGCACCATGCTTACCCTGATGGCACCGCCATCTGGCTGTGTCCAGTCGATGGTTTTCAGCAATCCGCCTGCGACCCATAATAATAAGACAGGCAGGATGATCACAGAAGCGGCTCTATAGCTTTTCTGGCCAAGCCGCACGATGACCAGCGCCAGCGCACCCGCACAAAAAGCGATCAGGCCACCGACAGCATGATTGCCTAACACCGGCGCAAAACCTGCCAGTGGCAGATCGATCTGAGTGTAACCCAGCTGCATCCAGGCAAACCCGGTCATCACGTAACCCTGCAGCCATTCGAACAGCACCCAGCTCGCCGGGTAGAAAACCATGAGCCGCAATAACCTTGATTCAGGCAGGAAGCGGTTTACCGTATAGGCAGATAAAGCCGTGTAGATACTCAGATAGCAGCACAGTAGAAAGATGAGAAGCACAGCAAATATGACCGGTGCACTGCCATGAACATGCAGGCTGTAATAGATCCAGCTGACACCGCTACACTGTAAACCCAGGCCATATAACCAGGCACTGATCGCCGCCTGTTTCGCCGTCAATCGTGTCCACAGATAAAACGGTAGTGCCAGGGTTATAAACACCAGCCAACTTTGATCGAAAGGCGCAAAAGCCAGCGTTGTAAAAACGCCGGCGATGAGACTTAGCAGCGGCCAAAATCGGCTCAAAACATTATCCACTGGCAAATTATCCTTGCGTTTCATCTACCGGCAATATCATTACTTTCCCGGTAAACGTCTGTTATTTTTCGACGATGGTATCGAGGTAATCGTTTTCGGCCTCTTCCATTTCCTTCTCAGATAGCAGGCTGACCTGCATACTGTTGATGCGCCGAGAATTTGCACTGATGACTTTGAAATGGAAGTTTTCGATGGTGACTTCTTCGCCACGATCAGGAAGGTGGCCCAGTGCAAACGTCACCAGTCCAGCGATTGTATCAAACTTCTCATGAGATAATTTTGAATCAAAATACTGGTTGAAATCATCCAGCGGTGTCAGGCCTCTAATACTGTATCTCTGGAAACCGCTACGCCTGATATTGGTCACGTCAGCCGCATCGTGCTCATCATCTATCTCGCCGACGATCTGCTCTAATACGTCTTCGATAGTCACCAGTCCGGCAACACCACCGTATTCATCGATCACCATCGCCATATGGTTACGGCTCTCACGAAAATCCTTTAATAAAACGTTGAGTCGTTTGCTCTCAGGGACGAATACTGCCGAACGCATGATATCTTTTATCTCGAAATCCTGCCGGCTCTTTTCATCATGATAATGCGTCAGATCTTTTGCTAACAGGATACCGACAACCTCATCCAGACCTTCATCGACCACCGGGAAACGCGAATGACCGGAGTTAGCGGCGATCGATAACATGTCCTCGACACCGAGGTCTTCCTGGATGACCACCAGGTGGGAGCGTGGCACCATGATATCCCGCACCCGCATCTCGGAAACCGAAAACACGCCTTCGATCATCATCAGTGCATCGAGATTAATTACGCCTTTTCGCTGCGCCTCCCGAAGATGTTCCAATAGCTGGGCGCGGTCATCCTTAGGCTTGAGAAACCTTTTTTTAAGCGCAGAAAACCAGTTCAGTTTAGTCTTGATTTTATTCATTCGTTTTATTCGTTGGCTGTATTCGTTAGATTCATTTGTTCGAGTGATTCGATAGATTATTTTTCAGTTATGTCTTCATAAGGGTTGTTGAAACCGAGCTGAGCTAAGATATCGATCTCCAGCTTTTCCATCTGTTTTGCATCATCGTTATCGATATGATCATACCCCTGGAGATGCAGCATGCCATGCACGACCATATGCGCCCAGTGCGATACTTCGCTCCTGGACTGCTGTTCGGCTTCCTGTCTGATGACAGGAACGCACAGCACGATATCCCCTAACAGGCTGACATCAATCTCTGCGGGCGATTCCATGGGAAATGAGAGAACGTTCGTCGCTTTATCTTTGTTACGGTATTGTTTGTTCAGTGACTGCACTTCATCAGCAGTGGTTACCAGGAGACTGGCCACCGCCGGCGTTTCGCCGAGGTAGGCAGCTGCTGCCCATGACTGCAATAATTCCGGCTCAGGAACGTCGTCGTCAGACAACTCACCGGCATCAGAAGCCAGCTCGTCAGAAATTGAAACTTCAACTGTTAATGTCATGATGGCAAGTCTGTTTACGAGTCTTTATTTCGACTCATCCTCTTCGTATGCATGCACGATCTTTTTGACCAGTGGATGCCGGACGATATCACCTTTATGAAACTGTGTAACACCGACACCTTCAATATCTGACAGCACCTTTAATGCATGACGCAGACCAGAAGTCTTTTCTCGTGGCAGGTCGACCTGGGTGATGTCACCGGTAACGACCGCTTTCGAACCAAAACCGATACGTGTCAGAAACATTTTCATCTGATCTATCGTCGTATTCTGCGCCTCATCCAGGATGATGAAAGCATCGTTCAGGGTACGACCACGCATATAAGCCAGGGGAGCAATCTCGATGATATTTCTCTCGATGCATTTTGCTACTTTCTGCTGCCCCATCATTTCGAACAGCGCGTCATACATCGGCCGCAGGTAAGGATCAATCTTCTGTGCCAGGTCGCCCGGCAGGAAACCCAGGCGCTCTCCTGCTTCCACCGCCGGCCGCACCAGGATAAGCCTGTCGACCACGTCACTTTCCAGTGCCTCGACCGCACTGGCGACAGCGAGGTAGGTCTTACCTGTCCCTGCCGGACCGACACCGATAGTCAGGTCGTTGGTCTTGATCTGTTCGAGATACTGCTGCTGGCTCTTGCCGCGACCGCTGATCGTGCGGCGATGCTTACTGTTGCGCGGGAACGGCTCAGTATCATCCTCATCTCTGACTACCCTGACCTTTACCGGATCATCGATATTATCATTCAGGTACAACTGTACCGTGGATGGTGATAACTCTTCATGACCGGCAACATTGTATAAAGTCATGATGGCATTCTTGACCGTTTTCAGAATACGGCCGTCGCCGGTGATCTCGAACTGATTACTACGGCAGTTAATATTTACATCATAAAAAGCCTCTATCTGCTGCAGGTGTTTGTTCACCGGACCACAGAGATTGGCAAGGCGTTTATTATCGGTAGGCTTCAGCTCAAATAGAGTGCTCGATATAGATGGAACTTGTCCGGGTGAAACTTGATTGTCAGGATCGCGCATGTATATTTATGGCTCCAGGATGTTACGCAAGTTTACGTTCGTCATTATTCAGTTTTTCCTGCCTTGATAGTGCCCAATTTTGACCTTCGATGGCAGACAGCCCGACAAACTCACCCAGCAAAGAATTGGTCCGTGCTTCGGTAATCTTGACATCGACAAACTTGCCGATCAGGTCTTTGTCACCGGTAAAGTTGACAGCCCGGTTGTTCTCTGTACGCCCTGAAACCTGTGCATCGCTCTTTCTGGAAACACTATCGACCAGCACCGACTGTATGGTACCTACCATCTGCTGGTTTACCGCCGCCGCGTTTGATGCGATAGCGCTCTGCAGGATAGCGAGGCGATGTTTTTTTATGAGATCAGTGGTGTTATCAGATAAAGAAGCTGCCGGTGTACCTGGTCGTGCACTGTAGATGAAGCTGAAAGAGTGATCAAAGCCGACATCTTCGATCAGTTTCATGGTATCGGCAAAATCCTCATCCGTCTCATCAGGGAAACCGACGATAAAATCAGACGAGATCGAGATATCCGGACGTGCGATCTTCAGACGCCGAATGATGTCTTTATATTTCTCAGCAGTATGACCGCGTTTCATCGCTGCCAGAACTTTATCAGAGCCACTCTGTACCGGCAGATGCAGGAAGCTGACCAGCTCCGGAACCTGGGCATAAACTTCGACCAGGTCATCGTTGAACTCCATCGGATGTGATGTAGTGAAACGGATTCGATCGATGCCGTCGATAGCAGCGACATAGTGTATCAGCAGGGCCAGGTCGGCGAAGGTCTCTTCACCGTCACCGCCGAGCATGGCACCGCGATAGGCATTAACATTTTGCCCGAGCAGGTTGACTTCACGTACGCCCTGTTCGGCCAGGCCAGCGACCTCTGCAAGCACGTCGTCAAAAGGCCGGCTGACTTCTTCACCACGGGTATAAGGCACCACACAGAAACTGCAGTATTTGCTGCAGCCTTCCATGATCGAAACAAAGGCCGTCGGTCCGTCTGCTTTAGGTTCTGGCATACAGTCGAACTTCTCGATCTCAGGGAAACTGATATCGACGATTTTTTTATGTGTGGTACTGACGCCGGTCAACATCTCCGGTAAGCGATGGATGGTCTGTGGGCCGAACACCACGTCGACATAAGGCGCGCGCTTCTGTATCTCCGCACCTTCCTGGCTAGCGACACAGCCGCCGACGCCGATGACCAGGTCGGGTTTATCGTTTTTCCAGTTTTTCCAGCGGCCGAGTTGAGAGAACACTTTTTCCTGTGCTTTTTCCCGGATCGAACAGGTGTTGAGAAGCAGCACGTCGGCTTCTTCTGCATTATCGGTAAGTTCTAGGTCGTGGGAGTCTGCGAGTACATCGGATATGCGTGATGAATCATATTCGTTCATCTGACATCCATATGTTTTTATGAATAACTTACGCGTCGTGCTCGACGGGGGCTTGCTTGACATTCGCACCTGGTTAATTAGCCGTTCTGAGGGCTGATTATACCTTGTCAGCATCATCAATATCTATCACAAAAACACAAAGATTCAGGCCCAGAATCCGTCGATCTCAGGGTTAAGATGCACCAAAAAAGCGCTTTTTATTCGACTGTCACGGATTTTGCCAGGTTCCGCGGCTGGTCGACATCAGTGCCTTTGTGTACCGCGACGAAGTAGGAGAACAGCTGTAAAGGGATAGAAAACAGCACCGGCGCCAGAACAGGGTCTACTGCCGGAACCTTCATCACATGACATTCTTCACCCATATCACTGACATCGATACGTTCATCAGCGAACAGGAACACTCTACCGCCACGCGCCAGGATCTCCTGGATATTCGATTTGATCTTACCCTCGAAGCCGTCCATCGATGCGATGGCGATGGTTGGCAGGTCCTGGTCTATCAGTGCTATCGGTCCGTGTTTCAGTTCACCGG
>CBDUKK010000138.1:0-5378 GCA_965367795.1 uncultured Gammaproteobacteria bacterium | reverse complement strand
AGAAAAACGTCTTCCTTAAACTTTACTTTCAGATAACGATAACCAAATTTTATAGCAAATGTATCGCTCATCTGATAGCGGAACATGGCCTCAGCATTAATTGCCATATCGCTTTCAATGCCAAATCCGCCCAGATCTCCGCGTAAGGACATATGAAAGTAGCCTGTTAACGGGCGGGCATAGATGATACCTGCAAACGGGTCTATCCAGGTAACGGACTGCTCCGGTCTATTATTGGGCAATGCGAGTGAAACCGTAATATCCTGGTGACGTAAACCGGCGATGAATTCCAGCCTGTCTATCGATGCAGGGGTATAAGCACCGGTAAATTCGATGATGGTGCCTTTCAGTCTCGGGGTTGTCTGTAAAGGTGTTGATTCAAGCAATGTGTCTTCGTAGGCGACGTATAGAAAATCGAAAAGTAATCCCCACTGCTTGTTACGCGCGGTAAATGTCGCGGAAGCGACACCATCGAGATTGTCCAGTGCGAAAAAATTATAGTCCGAGTCGATAGGCGGCGATTCCCCTCCACCAGCAGCTGCCGTGCCTTCGATACTGGCTGCCCACAAGTAGGGCGTCAGTTCAAAACGAAAGGCGTCGTTTGTCTCATCAGCATACAGATCACTGCACAATCCACTGAGTAACAATGCCGTAAACAGCCTGCTACATTTTCGAATAGTGGAATAGCTGAATTGTGTTTTTTTCATGACTTCATTCGCTGAATAAAGGAGGTGGAATCTTTATTTTCAGTTAGCCTGCTGTGATCCTTCATGCTATATGTTTTAGCCCATCCTGTAATGTTGGATATTGCATAACGAGTTTAAAATCCTTCAGTAATTTCCTGTTATCGATGCGCCTGGATTCGGCCATATAAGAGAGCATGCCTTCAGATAGCTGCAGCTTTGCATCTGCTAACGAGATAGCGGGTGGTGCTGGCAGGTTTAACGCCGTTGCGACAGCGACGAAGTATTCATACATGGTGCCAGGGTGGCCATCGCTCACATTGTATATGCCAGTGATCCCGGTATCCAGTAATGCCTGTTCGCAGACATTGACCAGGTCAGCAGCATGGATGCGGTTAGTGAAAGGGGAGTCTTCTTCTCTGACGATGGCTTGACCGCTCTTGATACGCGCCAGTGGTATCTTTCCGTTGCCGTAGATGCCGGGGACGCGCAGGATCACCAGAGGGATATTAAGGCGCTGGCAGAAATGCTGTACCTGTCGTTCTGCATCGGCACGGCGAAAAGCCCGGTCGGCGAACGGGTTCAGTGGTGTCGATTCATCGACCCATGCACCTTTGCAGTCACCGTAAACGCCTGTGGTGCTGATTAATACGAACTTTTCAGGTGGCTGTTTTTCGATGGCATTCAGGTAGTTTGCTATACGTGTATCTGTTTTTCCGCTGCGCGGCGGTGGTGCGAGGTATATAACGCGCTGCCCGGTAAGCTCGATGTCAGCAAGTGGTTTATCCAGGTCGAATATCTTACAGTGAATGTTTCTGTTTTTGCATTCCGCGAGGCTGCTATCGTTGCTGACGTAACCGGTGACAGCTGTTTTTCTCTTCAGCAACTGCTGTGCCAGCAACTTTCCGATATGGCCGCAACCGGTGATAGTGATCTTGATTTCATCAGGCATTGTTTTATTAAACCCAGGGTTCAAAATCTTCATCGGGGTATTCCAGTTCGGTCTCGATGTCGCTTGCAGGATGGCCAGCACAACACAAACCTTTGCCGGGCTCTATATCATCTTCGAGCAGTGCAAACGGCTGCCTGTCTGGATATCTGACATCACCTTCTATTATTCTGTATAGACAGGCGCCGCAGACTCCATTGTTACAGCCATATGGCAAGGTGATGTTCTGACGTCTGGCTGCGTGGAGAATGCTTTCTTCGGGGTTCACAACAAAACATTGGCCGTTGTTTTTTAGCTTTACTTTACATGACATGAAGAAACAGTTTTACTTATAAAACATATCCCGGTACATACCTTCGGCCCATGCCAGGCTTGCCTGTCCACCTTCGGTATTCCAGTCTTCCATCATGTGGGTGCGGTCAAACTCAAACTCTTTGTTCTGTTTGTTGAATTTATAAAAAGTGATTATGCTCATCGCTTTCAGCGGATTGATATCGACCGCTGAAAAACACATGGTCTGCGGGCTGCGCCACCTGGCTTCTTTGCCGAGTGCATGTGCGGCGATGACTTCGGCGACATACTGCGCTTCGGAGTTTGCAGTGTGGCCACCTTTGGAGAAGGGCTGCGACCTGGAATCACCGGTAACATAGACATGCTCGTCACCGATGACATGGTACTTATACGGATCAGTGTTGGCTGTCTTCTGTGCCGTTTTCATATTGGCGATACCGGCATCTTCCAGTAATGATGATGCACGAACCGGTGGGTAGATGATGGCGTCATCAAACGAGTAATCATCAAAATCTGTACTCACGGTTTTCTCATCGATATCTATCTGCGATATCTCCGAGCTGGGCAGGTAGTCTATATAGTCACCATACAGGCTGGAAAACGCTTTTTCGAACCCCTGTTTTTTGATCCGGATATCAGCATTCATATCGAGCAGCAGGATCTTGGCCTTGATCCTTCGCTTCTTAAAGATAGCGGCTGCCATGCAGGCACGTTCATAAGGCGCGGCGGTGCAGCGATATTCACCATTTGGCACGTTCAGGATAAACGTTCCGCCCTTAAAAGTATTTAATTTTCTTTTGATAGTGATGAGTTCGGAACTGTTGACGAAACCGCCGGGGTAATTGTTATACAGTCGCATCTGTGCGACAGGGTCATCAACGCCTATGCGGCTATAGTCATATTCGATGCCTGGCGCGAGTACCATGTAGTCATAGTCTATATAACCGTTACTGGTGTACACCTTTTTTGAGTCGCGATCAAAACCCATTACCGTGGTATTAAGAAAATGGTAGTTATGCGATATTGCGGCATCGATATAACTGTGTGTCAGAAAATCAAGATCGACCTGGTCGGCAAGCCATGAGTTGCTGGCAGGGAACGAAATAAACTCGGGACGTTTATCGATGAGGACTACGTCGAATGCCGGGTTATGTATCTTGAGGTATTTGGCCATGGTCAGACCTGACCAGCCGCCACCGACGATGACTACACGTGCGCCATCAGCTTTTGGTAATGTCGCTTTTTTGAGCAGCTTTCTGACGGCAAAGGGCAGTTCGTCGGTCTTGCTCCTGGCGGAGTCTTCTGTAACAGCAGCCTGAAGAAGTGGGGCGGGTGCTGCGGAAAGTGCTCCTGCTACCACACCTGACTTGAGGAAATGCCGTCTGGATAGTTTGTTTTTGTCACTATTTGCCATATTTATCTCTTGATGCAGCCTTAAGTTATCAGGCTTTAATTAAAGTCGGGATTGCGCCATGTTTTAGAAGCGGCCATATCTTCTTTGGGAACTGCAAAATAACTGGCATAGTTAATGGTCTGTTCTAGCTGTTCAAGGTCGAGCTCGTTTACCACCGCCTGCATGGCGGGATGCACCTCGCGGACACCGCTTTTTATTCGCCTTATCTGCTGGCTCATATATTGAAAGTGCTGTCCCTGTAATTTGGGATAGACCAGTTCGTTGTTACCTTCGCCATTATCGCCATGACAGCCTGTGCAGTATGTCTGGTAGGTCTTTTTGCCCTGTTTATATTGTTTGCTCTCTTCCTGCCATGGGCCCTTCGAGTGTGCCGGATTCATCGGCAGCGTTGATATGTACGCCACCACGTTGCTTAATTCCTGGTAGCCGCCAAGGGTTCGTGACTGCACAAAGGGAAACATAAGTGATGAGTGGCGGGTACCGTTACGGATATCCAGTAGCTGCTTCATCAGGACATTGACGTGCTGGCCCGCTAATTGCGGATAGGTACCGTCGTCGTTACCCCAGGCTTCCGGCAGATGGCACCTGGCGCAGATACCGAAGGTTGTTTTACCGTCTTCGATATTGGGGATGAAGTCCAGTTTGATAGTGATTTTTTCGACGGCCTGAGTATTGCTTATATTCAGGCACAGGAGTACGAATAGCGCGTACCGAATAGCTGCTTTCATTGGAATAAGTACCTTGGCATTGGGTTCTTGAAAATTGTACTGTTATAAATCAAAGGGTTTCTTGCCATAAATCAATCGATGTACTTTTAACATACCGAATTGGCCGTGAATAGTGTTCGTCAAAGGCTGGGGTGTGATCCCGAGGTCAGGTAACTCGATTCTGCTGCGGTTCGCACTCGATGATCGTCCAGGATGCTGTATAATCCGCACATCAAATGTGACCTGAATATATTAACTCGAGAAATACAATGCCATTAATAAAGCCATTCGCCGGTTTACGCCCGGTTCCTGAGCGTGCGGAAGAAGTTGTTGCGCCGCCGTATGACGTTTTAAATTCCACCGAAGCACGTCAACGTGCTGATGGTCGTCCGTGGAGCTTTCTGCATATCTCTAAAGCAGAGATCGACCTGCCGGAAGGAACAGACCCATATGATCCATCGGTATATGCCAAGTCTGCAGAGAACCTGCGGAAGATGATGGAGGAGGGTATTTTAATCCGCGAAGACAAACCCTGTTATTACGTTTACCGTCTGATTATGGACGGGCATTCTCAGGTAGGCCTGGTTGCTACGGCTTCGGTTGCTGATTACGATATCAACCGTGTCCGCAAACACGAATATACCCGCCCGGCGAAAGAGGACGATCGCGTTCGCCAGATCGAGGCTCTAAATGCTCAGACGGGGCCTGTTTTACTGGCGTATAAATCACAGGCAGATATGGATGCTATCCTCGAACAGACCACTAAGCAGACACCTCTGGTGGATGTGACAGCTGATGATGGTGTGCAACATACTTTCTGGGTGATTGATGACGATGCCACCATCGAAAAGATCAGCGCAGGCTTTGATGCCATGGATGCTATCTATATCGCTGACGGTCATCACCGTTCGGCGTCGGCTTCTCGTGTCGCGAAAAGTCATGCTTTGAGTGACGCTGGCGGTGATCAGAGCAGTGATTACTTCCTGTCCGTAATCTACCCGCATAACCAGATGAATATCCTCGATTACAACCGCGTGATTACTGATCTGAATGGTTTAACTAAAGATGAGCTTCTGCAAAAAGTAAGAGCAGCATTTACTGTTACTGAAGCGTCTTCCGCCGTTAAACCGACGAAAGCGACTGAGTTCGGTATGTACCTGGATGGTCAGTGGTACCGCCTGAACATTAATTCTGAACTGGTGCCAGACGACCCTGTGGCGTCGCTTGACGTAAGTCTGCTGGCGGATAATCTTATCGAGCCTGTTCTCGGTATTTCAGATCAGCGTACCGACAACCGTATCGACTTCGTCGGTGGTATCCGTGGCCTGGCTGAG
>CBDUKK010000137.1:0-5396 GCA_965367795.1 uncultured Gammaproteobacteria bacterium | reverse complement strand
ATCTCAAGCAGTTCAGGGACGGGTTTTAGTTTTAGTTCGGAAAGATTCATAATTAGAATGGTTACTGGATTTGGTTTTAAGATTTATTATTGATGCCTGTCGTCAGGTTTAGAGAGGCCGACAGACGGCAATGCCTCTTTAGGATTTGTTCTTATTTGATACTGGCTCCAGGCCCTGGTTAGAAGCCTGGAGCCCGGAGATTATAAATTACTATCGATGAACGCGGTTAACTGTGATTTTGACAAAGCGCCTACTTTGGTCGCTTCGACATCACCGTCTTTGAAGATCATCAATGTCGGGATACCGCGAATACCAAACTTTGGCGGAGTTGCTGAGTTTTCATCGATATTCAGCTTTGCCACTTTTAATTTGCCGGTATATTCGCCAACTATTTCCTCGAGGATGGGCGCGATCATCTTGCATGGGCCACACCACTCTGCCCAATAATCAACCAGCACAGGAATTTCTGACTTTAAAACGTCTTCTTCAAATGAATCATCTGTAACGTAAACAATGTCGCTGCTCAACGTGTAACCTCATTTATATTGTTTGTTATGTAAAGAATTATCGTGTTAACGATGTAAGGATTTGTAATGAATAATCTTGCTTGTTAATCTTATCGGGTTCGAAGTATTCGGGAATCAAGATATTGACGACTCATATAATAGACTATTTTTTAACTTTGTACACCCCCAATTCTCCTAATTTACTGTAAGCTACGGCCCCATGAATCATCACCTTACAGAAATACGCTTTAAAGACTTCGATCTCGACCCCAGTATAATCAAAGGGCTGGACGAAGCCGGCTTTGAATTTTGCACACCTATCCAGGCACAGAGCATACCTATCGCTCTAACCGGAAAAGACATCGCAGGTGAAGCACAGACAGGCACTGGTAAAACAGCAGCATTCATGGTCGCCTGCCTGGACCACTTATTAAAGACGCCCGCGCACGAACAACGCCAGAAAACAGAGATCCGCACCATGATCCTGGCACCGACACGCGAGCTGGCAATCCAGATACATAAAGACGCTTGTGTGATTGGCAAATATACAGGTTTAAGCTTTGGCCTGGCATATGGCGGAACCGACTATGACAAACAGCGTCGCATCCTCGAAGATGGTATCGATATACTGATCGGCACACCCGGTCGCACTATCGATTTCTTTAAACAGAGAGTATTCAGCCTGAAAAAATGCGAGGTAGTTATACTCGATGAAGCTGACCGTATGTTTGACCTTGGCTTCATCGATGATATGCGCTACCTGTTACGCCGCTGTCCCGACCCGGACAAACGTCTGAGCCTGTTGTTTTCAGCAACACTGTCCCATCGTGTGGGTGAGCTCGCCTATGTACACATGAATGACCCGGCAGAGATCCGCGTCGAAGCAGATACAAAAACAGCAGACAAGATAGAACAATCGATCTATTACCCGGCAAATGAAGAGAAGATACCCCTGCTGCTCGGTTTGATGGAGAAGTTAAAACCAACACGCAGCATCGTATTCATCAATACCAAACGGGTAGCGGATAAAGTCTATGCCTGGCTTGAAGGCAACGGTTATAAATCAGCATTATTATCGGGTGATGTGCCACAGAAAAAACGCCAGACCCTGCTGAAAAAATTTCAGGATGGAGAATTCAATACGCTGGTGGCCACCGATGTTGCCGCTCGCGGGTTACATATTCCAGCAGTCAGCCACGTGTTCAATTTCGACCTGCCGCAATCCGGAGAGGATTATGTTCACCGTATCGGCCGTACTGCCCGTGCCGGCGCCAGCGGCTCAGCCATCAGTTTTGCCTGCGAAGATTTCGCGCATTACATCATGGACATCGAAGAATATATCGATCAGAAAATTGGCAGAGAAGCGGTGACCAGTGACCTGCTCACCAAACCGAAACCACCGATCAAGATGGAAAGACGGGAAAGGCCAAACCGGCCGAACTCAGGCAAACCAGGTGGCAACCGGAATCAGAAACATGGTCGCGATAACCGGCATAAGGACCGTAGAAGATAATAGAAAGTTATATGTTTGAAAAACTTAAAACTTATAACCTACAGCTCGCCTCTAACGACTGAGCTTTTCAAAAACCTCTTCAGCCACGTCTAATGCCGAGCCAACATCGCTCGACAGAACATTAAAGTGCCCCATCTTTCGACCGGGACGCGCCTCTGTTTTACCATAGAGATGCAGCTTGATGTTATTGTGCGTGAATATACTCGACCAGTCGGGCATCCATAGATCACCCAGCATATTGACCATGACAACCGGTGACATAAGACGGGTATCACCCGGTTTCAATCCACACATCATCCGCACCTGCTGCTCAAACTGTGAAGTGACACAGGCATCCTTCGTATAATGGCCACTATTGTGCGGCCGTGGCGCCATCTCATTGAAATACAGAGCATTATCATTGCTGACAAAAAACTCTACGGCCAGGATGCCGACATAGGACATGGCATCAGCGAGTAACGATGCATTCTCGATAGCAAGCTGTGTAATCTCATCGCTGACACGTGCAGGCACGATACTCATATGCAGAATACCATTCCTGTGCTGGTTCTCTGAAACCGGGAAGCTTGCCATTTCTGCGTCTGCATTCCTGGCCACGATGGCAGATACTTCACAGTGGATATCGATCTTTTTCTCCAGCACACAATCGACTTTGCCAACATCAACATAGGCATACACAAGTTGTGAAAAATCATTGACTACATACTGGCCCTTGCCATCATAACCCAGGGTGTTGCTCTTCAGGATGGCAGGAAAACCGACGTCTTCCGCTGCCTTATGCAATTCACTCTCCTGAAGGATGACATAATAAGGCACAGGTTGCAGACCGGCTTTTTGTGCGAACTGCTTCTCGAGATTACGGTTCTGCGCGATCTCCAGCGATTCAGCAACCGGAAACACCGTGGTTTTATCGGCGATAAATCTTACGCTCTGCGAAGGGATATTCTCAAATTCCAGGGTGATGGCATCGCACTGTTCCGCCATCTGTTGCAGTGCTGCCTGGTCGGTATAACCCGCCTCGATATGCATGTCGGCGATATGACCGGCACCGCAGTTCGGATCAGGATCAAGCACTACAACCCGGTAACCCATGGTACGCGCAGCAAGACAGAACATGCGGCCAAGCTGGCCACCGCCCAATACACCCAGTGTTGCACCCGGTAGAATCTTCTTTGCACTCATCAGTTATTCCGACCTGGAAAATAAAACCGTATTACTCAGACTCAGGCGGCAGGGTCATTGCGAACACGTTCTGCTGCTGTTGTTCTCTGAACTCAGCTAATTTATCAGCCAGCGAGCTGTCTGTCACCGCAAGAATAGATACCGCGGATAACGCTGCATTCGCCGCTCCTGCCTCACCGATGGCATAGGTTGCCACGGGAATTCCTTTTGGCATCTGCACTATCGATAACAATGAGTCCATGCCTTTTAGATATCTTGAAGGCACCGGCACACCGAGTACAGGTAGGGTCGTTTTCGAAGCCAGCATGCCTGGTAGATGTGCAGCCCCGCCAGCACCGGCGATGATCGCAGCGAAACCGTTAGCTCGTGCCGTATCTGCAAACTCGAATAACAGTTCAGGGGTACGATGCGCAGAAACGACTTTAGCTTCATAGGGAACACCGAACGCTTCGAGCTGTTCGACCGCATGTTTCATAACCGGCCAGTCGCTCTGGCTACCCATTACTACGGCAATCTTAGCGGCGTCACTGCCACCCTGGTCTTTTTGCGACATTATAATGTCTCCAATATTTCCACAGAAAAACAGCCAATTTTATACGAATTTATACACTAATAATACAGTAACAACTGCCTCATATACTTTCATAGTGATGATGCCACTAGAGAGAGATGCGCCCATGTAACTCATAGACGACATCATCCAGTAATCTTTATATCTGTACAGATCTCGAGTTTTCGACATATTTAACCAAATATCATGTATTTACCGAAATTTTGTCTAAAGTTAAGAAATCAGCTTTTCGCTGTAGATTTATGTGTTTTTTAAACCCGGGATATCCATGCATTGGCGATATAAGAATTTCCGATATTCTTTTTTATATATCCACGCGAACACAAGGTGCCGTAACCTGTTTTTCGTGGCGATGTTGCTCTCATGTACAACAGGCGTAGTTGCCGAGGAACCGCCTAACCTGGCGAAACCCCGGATCGTGGTACCTGAAAGCATAGCAGGAGTTAATACTGTCACAGCCGAACAGGTCATCGAAGCTCTACTCTCTGATACCCCACCATTACTGATCGATGCCCGGATCAAAGATGATCGCGAGTTCGGTTATATTGAAAGCAGTATCAGTCTTGCAGATGTCGATACCAACTGCGACTCACTCGCCAGTGTCACTGCTGATAAAAAACAGCATCTGCTGTTCTACTGTAACGGTGTGCGATGCGGTCGCAGCGTGATCTCTGTGAAAATCGCACGCTCCTGCGGCTACCACAATCTATCCTGGTTTAAAGGTGGATTTGCCGAGTGGAAAGAGAAGGGTTACCAGTACATAACAGACAGGTAACCCTTGTTTCAACAAAATTATTATGATCAGCAACTACCTGACACTGCAGAAAACATTAGCGATTACTATCCTGTTGATCGGTATTCTCGGTATCGCCCTGGTAATAGCAACTGATTTCACCTATCGCAAAGTCGTCTACGGGCAACAGATTGATTCTATAAACCAGCTCATCGCCGTAAAATCTGCTGACCTCATAAAAAAACTCTCTGAGCGCCATAAAGAACTGGGAGTTCGACTGCAGAGCGAGCCTGATTTCGTTAAAGCATTTACCGCCAGGGATACGAAAAGCATTCGCGCCTGGTTAGACCAGGAGTTTAATCGTTACTATGTGACCATCGGTCTCATCAAACTGGAGAAAGTTCTGGTCTTTGATCAGGATTTCCAGATGATCACCAACTCTGATCGCGGCATAGAGATCGCTAATAAAAAAACTCAGCCATGCGCGCGCATAATCTCACAACTGAGTCAGCTACCCGATACACAGAGAACCCGTCCAGTATCTCAGTTATGTGAATACAATAAGCGCCCGCTGATGACCACGGTCATTTCTATAGGCAGCATCAAACCCAAAGGGTATATTCAGATAATTACAGACCCTGCTCATATACTGACACAGATAGAAACAGAGCTGGGACTACCGTTGAAGATATTCAATCGTAACGAGGAACTGCTACACCAGTCTATTAACTGGCCAGTTGATAATAATGTCAATAAATACCTGGTCAGTAGATACATGATTACAGGTGACAACGACGAAGTCTCTCTTATCATCAGCAGTGCGTCAGACATCAGGAGCTTGATCAGTCACCTCGACGAGACCCGGTACAAGGTCATACTCGGCGCAACAGC
>CBDUKK010000136.1:0-5417 GCA_965367795.1 uncultured Gammaproteobacteria bacterium | reverse complement strand
TCGCTGCTGTTCGCAGAGGAAGATCTCAAGCCATACGAATGTGACGGCCTGTCGGCCTATCGCGCCATACCGCTGGCCGTGGTACTACCAGAGACCATCGAACAGGTTCGACAGGTCCTGATCCTGTGCCACGAACACCGAGTCCCCGTGGTCGCACGCGGTGCCGGCACTGGCCTTTCTGGCGGCGCCCTGCCCCACGAACAGGGCGTGCTGCTGAGCCTCGCAAAATTCAAAAACATCATCGATATCAACCCGAAAAGGCGCATCGCTAGAGTTCAGCCCGGCGTGCGCAATCTCGCTATATCAGAGGCGGCCGATGAATACGGCCTGTACTATGCACCCGACCCTTCGTCACAGATCGCCTGTACCATCGGTGGCAACGTTGCAGAAAACTCCGGCGGAGTGCACTGTTTGAAGTACGGCTTGACCGTCCATAACATCCAGCAGCTCAAGATCATCACCATCGATGGCGAACTGCTGACCATCGGCGGTAGCGGACTCGATAGTGCGGGTTATGACCTGCTGGCACTGATGACCGGCTCCGAAGGTATGCTGGCTGTCATCGTCGAAGTCACGGTAAAACTGTTGCCCAAGCCGGAACGCGCGCAGGTCCTGCTGGCGGCTTTCGATGACGTGGTCAAAGCGGGTGAAGCAGTGGGTAATATCATTGCCGCAGGCATCATCCCCGGCGGACTGGAGATGATGGACAGGCTGGCGATCAAGGCTGCAGAAGAATTTGTACACGCCGGTTACCCCTTAGACGCCGAGGCGATTTTACTGTGCGAACTCGACGGTACCAATGAAGAAGTGTCGGTACATGTTTTAAAGGTGCGTGAAGTTTTAAAACAGAGCGGTGCTACCGAGGTACGCACCGCCAGAGATGAAGCCGAGCGCCAGGTTTTCTGGCAGGGACGCAAGGCAGCCTTCCCGGCGGTGGGCAGACTGTCCCCTGACTATTACTGTATGGACGGCACCATCCCACGTAAACAGCTGCCACAGGTATTAAAGGCCATGGCAGAGCTTTCTGCCGAGTATGAGCTGCCGGTAGCCAATGTATTCCATGCCGGCGACGGCAACCTGCATCCGCTGATACTGTACGATGCAAACATACCCGGAGAACTGAAACGTACCGAGGAGTTCGGTGGCAGGATCCTCGAGTTATGCGTCGAGGTCGGCGGCACCATCACCGGTGAACATGGTGTCGGCATGGAAAAGATCAACCAGATGTGTGTACAGTTCAACAGCCTCGAACTGCAGCAGTTCCATGCCGTGAAAGCCGCATTTGACCCACAGCGGCTATTGAACCCGGGCAAGGCTGTACCAACACTGCATCGCTGTGCTGAATTCGGTGCCATGCACGTACATAAAGGCGAGTTGCCATTTCCCGAACTGGAAAGATTTTAGGCGGACCGGCTTTAACTACACATCCCTGAGACGAAGACAGCAATACGCTAACGAATAGATTCTGGAAATGGAAATGAACTCTGATATAAGCCAGCAACTACAAAAACAGGTACAGGATGCCTTTGAGAAGAAGACCGCCCTGTGTATCATCGGCGGTAACAGCAAATCGTTCTATGGTCGTGCCGATGCACTCGCTGCTTCAGCTGAAGCCCTCGATATATCGGGCCATCTCGGTGTACTCAACTACGAACCCACAGAACTGGTGATCACTGCCCGTGCCGGCACCCCGTTGCAATATATAGAAAACCTGCTCGAAGGAAACGGCCAGATGCTGCCGTTCGAACCACCGGCTTTTAGCGATAACGCAACCATCGGCGGCACCATCGCCTGTAATCTATCAGGCCCGCGCCGTGCTTATACCGGCGCGGCTAGAGACTTCCTCTTGGGCTGCAAGATCATCAACGGCAAGGGAGAGATCCTTGGTTTCGGTGGCGAGGTTATGAAAAACGTTGCCGGTTATGATGTTTCCCGGCTGATGGCCGGCGCCATGGGTACCTTAGGCGTATTGCTGGAAGTATCATTAAAGGTCCTGCCGAAACCAGAGGTGGAAAGCACACAATTATTTCAATGTTCAACAGTCGAAGCACTCGAAAAGATACATGACTGGTCACAAACACCGCTACCACTGTCTGCGAGCAGCTATCACGATTCGATATTGCGAATTCGCCTGTCAGGCGCAAAAGAAGCGGTGAAGGCGGCCGAGGATACCGTCAGTGGCGAGACCATGGCAGAAGCCGAGCAGTACTGGCAACAGCTGAAAGAACAACGGCTGGACTTCTTCACTGGAGATAAACCGCTATGGCGGATATCCCTGGCTTCCGATTGTGAATCGATCGGGCTTCCTGAAGGCTATGATGACGAGGACGACTGCCTGTATGAATGGGGCGGCGCCTTACGCTGGTTAAAATGTGATGCGCCTGCAGAGATGATACAGCTTGCTGCCGCCGAACTGGACGGCCACGCAAGTCTCTTCCGGCATGATGGACACAGCAGCGTTTTTCAACCGCTCACGCCTGGACTGATGCGCATCCATCAGAACCTGAAACAGGCGTTTGATCCTGAAAACATTTTAAATCCCGGCAAGCTTTACCCCGAGTTGTAATGCAGACAAATATCAGTGAAAAATTCCTGAACAACCCCGATATAAATGATGCGGAAAATATCCTGCGCTCTTGCGTACATTGCGGCTTCTGTACCGCCACCTGCCCGACCTACCAGCTGCTCGGCGACGAACTGGACGGCCCGCGCGGCAGGATATACCTGATCAAACAGGTACTGGAAGGCAATGCACTAAGCAGCAAGACACAGAGCCATCTCGACCGCTGCCTGACCTGTCGCGCCTGTGAGACCACCTGCCCTTCTGGTGTACGCTATGGCAGGCTGGTGGAGATCGGTCGCGAGATCGTCGATCAGCAAGTACCGCGCAGCCTGCTACAAACCATACCGAGAATACTGCTGCGTAAAATCGTGCCCTATCCACAGCGTTTTGCTCCGATATATAAACTTGGCCTGTTGTTCCGGCCGCTATTGCCAGCAACACTGAAACGCAAACTGCCCCTGCCAAAAGTATCGAGGCCTATGCCAGCGGTCGCAAAACAACGCAAGATGCTGCTATTACAGGGCTGCGTACAATCGGTCGTGACCCCGCAGACAAACCAGGCTGCATCACAGATATTACAGAAACTGGATATCGAATTGATCACTGCGCCGGACGCAGGTTGCTGTGGTGCCGTCAGCCACCATCTATCGGCCGCTGAAGAAGGCCTCGATTTCATGCGCCGTAACATAGATGCCTGGTGGCCCCATATCGAACCTGAGGTCGAACAGGGTGCAGAAGCCATCATCATCACTGCCAGCGGCTGTGGCACCGTGGTAAAAGACTACGCAGAATTACTCAAACATGATCGGCAGTATGCAGATAAGGCGAAAAAAGTCAGCGCCCTGGCGAAAGATGTCAGTGAGATATTACGTGATGAAGACCTTAGCAGCCTGGACACCAGTCGGGCAGATGACCGGTCAGACATCAAAGTCGCTTTCCATAGTCCCTGCACACTGCAGCACGGCCAGAAGCTGAATGGCGTGGTTGAAAATATTTTAAGGAATGCAGGCTTCACTTTGACTGGGGTACAGGACCCGCACCTGTGTTGCGGCTCGGCAGGCACCTACTCGATACTGCAGGCAAAACTGTCACAACAGCTACTGGACAATAAATTATCCGCCCTGCAAAACGGCCAGCCTGACATCATCGCCACCGCCAATATCGGCTGCCAGATGCACATGGCGAGTAAAGCACAAGTGCCGGTAAAACACTGGCTCGAGGTTCTGGATGAATATTCAGTATAAAGAAGCGGACAGACCTCAGGTCTGTCCCCGGCACTTCATAACCCGCGCATAGCTGTTTAATAACACTTTTCATTATAGGTAGTTGCTAGAAGCGATTTCTGGCAGAATAGCCGGCTTTTATCTCCGAACAATATAGGCCATCAACATGAGTATCACATCATTCAATCCACCTGTTCGCACATTAATGGGCCCCGGCCCCTCTGACGTACATCCACGCGTTACCGGTGCCATGGCTCGTCCCTGCATCGGTCACCTCGATCCTGCGTTCGTCGGCATGATGGATGAAGTGAAACAGATGCTGCAATACGCTTTCCAGACCAAAAACCAGCTGACCATTCCAGTGTCTGCGCCCGGATCAGCCGGTATGGAAGCCACTTTCCAGAATATCCTCGAGCATGGCGATAAAGTAATCATCTGTCAGAACGGTGTTTTTGGTGGCCGTATGAAAGAAGTCGCTGAACGCTGCGGTGCTGTGCCTGTCATGGTCGAAGACGACTGGGGCAAACCGGTCGACCCACAAAAGGTCGAAGACGCATTCAAAGCCAACCCTGATGCCAAGGTACTGGCATTCGTGCATGCGGAAACATCTACCGGCGCCCGCTCTGATGCTGAAACATTAAGCGCCATCGCCCATCATCATGATGCCCTGGTACTGGTGGATGCTGTTACCTCACTGGGTGGCAGTGAATTGCGAGTCGATGACTGGCAGATCGATGCGATCTATTCGGGCACCCAGAAATGCCTCTCATGCACACCGGGCATCTCACCGGTAAGCTTCAGCGAACGCGCGGTCGAAGTCATTACCACCCGCAAGTCAAAAGTACAGAGCTGGTTCCTGGATACCAACCTGGTGATGGGCTACTGGGGAGCAAATGCGAAACGTGCTTACCACCACACCGCACCGGTCAATGCACTTTATGCATTACACGAATCCCTGGTGATGTTGCAGGATGAAGGCCTGGAAAATTCCTGGGCGCGTCACGCTAAAAATCACGAGATCTTACGAGCAGGCTTTGAAGCCATGGGACTCTCATTCGTCGTCGATAAGGAGTATCGTCTGCCACAGCTTAACTCTGTAACTATCCCTGATGGCATCGATGAAGCCGTAGTCCGCTCACGACTGCTTAATGAATTTAACCTGGAGATCGGCGCTGGTCTTGGTGCACTGGCAGGTAAAGTATGGCGCATCGGCCTGATGGGTCATAGCTCACGCGCCGAAAACATCTTCCTCTGCCTGTCCGCTCTCGAAGCAGTGATGGCTGACATGGGTGCTGATATCAATACCGGCGCTGCTATCTCTGCAGCTCAGGCAGCGATGAAATAATCCAGCTAATACTTTCAGGCGGTTAAACTGCTGTAGACAAAAAGCTTCCCCGGGTTCTCCTGCGGAAGCTTTTTTACTGGTTGTTGTAGATGATCAAGCCTGCGCCGACAAGAATCATCAGCCCACCGAGAATTACCGAGGTATTGACATGCACCTGCCTGAAAAAAAGGTATGCAAAAAGCACCACAAATACCGGGTAAGTAATCTCTATCAGACTCGCTAATGTCGCATTTTTACTGTTCACAGAAAGATAGAGCAGCACCGCACCCAGCGTACTGGTCAAACC
>CBDUKK010000135.1:0-5423 GCA_965367795.1 uncultured Gammaproteobacteria bacterium | reverse complement strand
GATTTTAAACGCATCATGATGGGCTGGGTTTCCGGGTCGCCGAAACGCACGTTGTATTCCAGCACTTTCGGGATGCCCTCATCGTTGATCATGACGCCGGCATATAAAAATCCGGTAAAGCTGTTGCCTTCCTCTGCCATACCTTTGACGGTAGGTTCGATGACCATCTGCATGATACGGTCATGCATCTCGGGCGTGACCACCGGCGCCGGGGAGTAGGCACCCATGCCGCCAGTGTTTGGACCTTTGTCGCCATTGTCTCGTGCCTTGTGGTCCTGCGAGCTTGCCATCGGCAATACGTTTTTGCCGTCGACCATGCAGATGAAGCTGGCTTCTTCGCCGTATAAAAATTCTTCGATGACGACGCGGGCACCGGCATCGCCGAACTTGTTGCCTGCCAGCATATCTTTCACGGCAGCGATGGCTTCATCATTGCTCTGGGCGAGGATGACGCCCTTGCCTGCGGCCAGGCCGTCGGCTTTGATGACGATGGGCGCGCCTTTCTCTTCGATGTATTTTATAGCCGGTTCGATCTCGGTGAAATTGCCATAGAAAGCGGTCGGTATATCGTGACGTTCAAGAAAGTCCTTGGTAAATGCTTTTGAGCCTTCCAGTTGAGCGGCGTTTTTTGTCGGGCCGAAAATCTTCAGTCCGGCGGCTGTGAATCTGTCGACGATGCCTTCGACCAGTGCCGCTTCCGGGCCGACGATGGTCAGGTCGATCTGTTTGTTGAGGGCAAATTCCAGTAATGCGGGTATGTCTTCGCCGTTGATGTCGACGTTCTCGATGTTGTTTTCAAGGGCAGTGCCGGCATTGCCGGGTGCGACGAATACCGCGCTTGCCAGGGGTGATTGTGCGGCTTTCCAGGCGAGTGCATGCTCACGGCCACCGCTTCCGATAACTAGAATTTTCATGGTTTTCAAAACTGGTTGGATAATTTTAAAGTGCGCATTTTACACTAAAGGTGCACTTTGTATTTACTGGTAAAGTTACTCGCAGGCATAAAAATATCCCCAGTTGGTCTCTAGCTTTGCTGCCAGTTTATCCAGCAGCATCTGCTGAGGTATCGCCTCTTTAGGAAATATGTCGGTTATTTCGATAAACAGCCGGGCGAATCCTGCCATTTTTCGCCAGTTGAATTTTTCGATACCGGCGCTGGTTTGGCAGAGATTACAGCTGATGGTTGTCTCTGTCTTACTGTGCTGCCAGTCCTTGACCGGTTTCTGACAGGCAGGGCAGTGCGGTGCTATTGATTGTTTCTGGCTGTATATCAGCTTCGCTTTGTCGTACTGATGCAGCTTGATGAAGCAAAAATCCCTGTTATCTTCACTGGCTTCAAATTGAATGGCCGGTGCGCAGCCCATGTAAGCGATGTGATCCAAAAAACGCTCACCGCTATAATAATGGCTATCGCTTTCCTGCGGATTTATCCTGTGCGAGATCAGGCCGATATCCTGTAATGTGGTAATCAGGCTGGATAGGTCTTCGACGGTATAATCTGGCTGTTCGGGAACCAGGTACAGTGAGCATTTGCCATGTGCTGGGCTCATACCTGGCTATCAGTCGGGTGCTTTATCTGATGGCGGCGACTTCTTCATTATCTTGCGCTCACTGTCATCGTCATCCATCAGGATGCGGTGCGCCGGGCCTTCGAGGTCATCGAACTGATCAGACCTGACCGCCCAGTAAAAGATCGCAATTATGATAATGACGATCACCAGTGCAACGGGCAGCAGTATGTATATTACGTCCATAGGGTCTAATATTTTAACCTGTTGAGTCTCAAAGCGTTTATTACGACTACCAGCGAACTGACCGACATGCCGATCGCAGCCAGCCATGGTTCGACATATCCCATCGCGGCTGCGGGTATGCCGATGACATTATACAGCAGTGCCCAGCCCAGGTTCTGCTTGATGATGCCGAGGGTTTTGATCGCGATCTGATAGCCGTGATAGATATGTTCGATATTATTGCTGATCAATATCATGTCAGCGGTGGCAGCAGCCAGCTGGGTACCTTTACCCATCGCTATCGACAGGTCTGCGCCCGCGAGTACGGGGGCGTCATTGACGCCATCACCGGTCATCACCACGATCGCGCCTCGCTGTTGTAATTCGTTTACCTTGTTCAGCTTGTCTTCGGGTTTCAGGTTTGCAAGGCAATGCTGGATACCGAGCTGGTCACTTATGCGCTGTGTGTTTTCTATCCTGTCGCCACTCATAAGGTGGGTGTTTTTATTCTCTGAATGCAGATCTTCAATAAGTTGTCGGGCTTCGTTTCTGATGCTGTCGGATAAAACAAAAACGGCGACGAAATGCTGTTCGGTTGCAAGGTAGATCCTGCTTTCGCTATCAGGACTGTCGTCGAGCTCGGCTGAGCAGTGCTGGTTGACGAAGTCGTGATTGCCGATAAACCAGCGTTTCCCGTCGATGCTGCCCTGGATGCCCTGTCCGGTAGTATGCAACAGCTCGTTGACCGTTTTCAGTTCGCCTTCTCTTGCTGACAGTATCGCTTTGGCAATCGGATGTTCGGAGCTCATCTCCAGTGATGCCGCCATCATCAGCGCGGTCTCTTTATCAAAGTCACTGGTTTTGAGAACAATCTCTTCCAGCTTGATCCTGCCCTCGGTCAGCGTGCCTGTCTTGTCGAACACGAAATCAGTGGCATGAGCCAGTGTCTCCAGCGCATGAGCCCGTTTCGGTAGCAGTCCGATCCTGGCCAGCTGTCCGCTTGCGGCAGTGATAGCGGTCGGGGTCGCCAGTGAGAGCGCGCATGGGCAGCTGACCACGAGGGTGGCGATGGTTATCTCCAGCCACTGTGACGGGTCGACGTTATACCAGTAATATGCCACCATCGCGGCGATACTCAATAATATACTGACAAACCAGCTGGCGATCCGGTCGGCGAGTTTTGCGATAGCCGGCTTGGTGTGCTGAGCCTCATCGATCAGGCGCTGAATCGATGATAAAACCGAGTCTGCGCCCAGCCTGGACACCTGGATGATCAGTGGGCTTTCTGTATTCGAGCTGCCGCCGATGACAGCATCACCGATGCTTTTTGTCACCGGCAGACTCTCACCGGTGATCAGCGACTCGTTGATGCCAGAACTGCCATCGACGATGGTGCCATCTGCCGGAACAACTTCTCCCGGACGAACCAGCAGGTAGTCTTTCAGTGCGAGTTCGCTTACCGCGATGCTTTCCTGGTCATCGATGGAGCTTGATCCTGTCTCCTGGTAATTACTTAAGCGGGTTGCGATCACCGGTTTTAAATTGAGTAATGCCTCGGTTGCTTCCGAGGTCTGTTTCCGGGTGCCGAGTTCAAAATAACGTGCGCTCAATAAGAAGAATGTAAACATGGCGACAGAGTCAAAATAGACTTCGCCGCTGCCCTGTATGGTATTGAGCAGGCTGGCAGCGAAGGCGATGCTTATGCCGAGAGAGACCGGAACGTCCATGCCGACACGTCTATTGCTCAGGTCCCGATAGGCAGATTTGAAGAATACACTGGATGCGAACAGCAAAATTGGTATGGTCAGGGCCAGGCTGATCCAGCGGAAGCTCTGCTTGAAACCTTGTTCGATGCCCCACCAGTCACCGGTGTACATGGCGACAGCAAATATCATGATCTGCATGCCAAGCAGTCCAGACAGACCCAGGCGCCTGATCTGCTGTTTGCGTTCCTTTTCCAGGATGCGCTGGTGCTGATCTGGATCGTAGGGATGTGCCAGGTAGCCGATACGTGAGATGGACTCAAGGATCTCGCTGAGCTTGATCCTGTTGTTATCCCATGTCACCCGTGCACGGTGATTGCTGTAGTTGATGTTGGCGCTGATCACGCCATCGAGAGAGTTGAGGTGCCTCTCGTTTAACCACACACAGGCAGCGCAGGTGATGCCCTCGAGGATGAGGGATACTTCCAGGATGTTCTCATCACCGGTACTGCTGACGAATTTCTTTTGCACCGATGTTGAATCATAGGCTTTTAACTGTTGCAGGAACTCCGGGACTATCTCTTCGGGTTTTTCAGGATTGCTGGTGCGGTAGCTATAAAACTCGTCCATGCCGCTGTCGATGATCGCCTGTGATACCGCCTGGCAGCCATAACAGCACATGGGCTTGTTCTCACCCTTGTATTCCACAAATATATTTAGGTTGTCATCGACGGGCAGTCCGCAATGGAAGCAATGGGTGTGCACGGTGCTTTTATTCATGAATGTTTATTTGTGAAAAAGGCTTGTTGTTTGTTAAATCAATTGTTTAAATGAATTATAATAATGAGAGTTTGAAGATATGGCCATTATATTGCAGTCATGCTATCGAACCAAAAACTATGAAACCAAGGCAGTATCTTAAACTATGAGTTCATTAAAGCGTATTGATGTTGATCATTTAAAAGTTAGTTGCAAGGAATGTAATCTACGAGAACTTTGTTTTCCACATGGAATGAATGATGCTGAGCTATCCAATATGGAAGCTATTGTAGATCAACCTAAACCATTGCATAAAAACGATTTCCTGTACCGCGATGGTGATAGCAGCAGGGCGATTTATGCGGTACGTTCCGGTTGTGTAAAAACCATGACGGAAAGTGCTAATGGCGATGAGCAGATCGTTGGATTTCATCTGCCTGGTGAGCTACTCGGACTCGATGGTTTTGCTGAGGGTGTACATACCTGTAATGCGATGGCCCTGGAGACCTCCAGTGTCTGCGAGCTGCCCCTGAATCAGCTGGAAAATCTCTGTCATTCCCTGCCCAGCCTGCAAAGACAGATGCGCCGGATCATGGGTAAAGAGGTCAATAATGATCACAAGTTGTTACTCTTATTAGGCAAGATGACGGCGGAAGAACGCCTGGCCAGTTTTTTGCTCAGCCTGTCCTCTCGTATGGAAGAGCGGCACTGGAAAGATAATGAATTTAACCTGAGTATGCCGAGGCAGGATATCGCAAACTATCTTGGTATGGCTGTTGAAACGGTCAGTCGCCTGTTTGCTACCTTTCAGAATGAAAAAATTATCGATGTGGATCGCAGGCATATCACTATCCTGGATATGCAGCGACTGAAAGGGATCGTTGGCGAGTGTGACACTGGCGTATAACCTGACAAAATTTCATGTTTTGATTGATTGTGATTTGACATAAGTCATATTTTTTTTGTTAAGGTCAAATATAATTCCGCAGAATATTCTTGAGATATGAATTCGATTTATATCAGTGTATTATCTGTGGAAATTGTTTCACACCAATAACTAAAAAAACCGGAGATAATTTATGTTGTCACATCTGATTGGAATCCTATTTAATCCCACTGAAGAATGGAAAAAAATTGCAGCTGTAGAATGTACTATTGGCAAGTGTTATTGCGGCTATGTTTTCATCATGGCAGCTATCGCCCCTATATCCGGTTATATCGGCACTAC
>CBDUKK010000134.1:0-5497 GCA_965367795.1 uncultured Gammaproteobacteria bacterium | reverse complement strand
GGGCGAGGCACTCTGCTCTAAGTGTTATATTTCTCTTTTTGACGCTACTTAGGTACGTGAATTGTTCTCGTGAATTTCGCCTTTTACGGCGAGTTACTTTTTTTCATCAGCTAAAAAAAGTAACCAAAAAAAGCCGTCCTTATCCGTTTCCCCCGAAACAAGCATTCGGGGTGCCTGAATTCTCCGCTATTGCCTACGAGCCCGTCCTGATGCGCCATCCGGGCGCTCAGGACTAATTTCGCCTTCCCTGGCGAAATTGCTCTACCAATACCGGAGAATTCAGCAAACGAAAGAGGAGGTATAAACAATAAAAAACAAAGCCGAAAAGCACAGGCCAAAGGCCAACTATTAAGAACACATCCCCGTTTTTGACTTTGACCTTCCTCCCACCTCCACAAGCCATCGAGGTAGTGCAGTGATCATGGGCTATCTGTGAAAACTGTCTGAGCGTCTTCTGCGAGTTTTTTCACAGCATGATGGCTGTGCTGTCTCGGTGGGTACCCCTGTGCTTTCTACAGGGGCGTAGTGGTCGTGGCGGCCTTTTCTGGGTACTCTTTTGGGCTGTTGCAAAAGAGTGCCTCGCCTGCGGTGCGAGAACCGCAATGCCTAACCAATAATCAACAGTAAATATTAGACAAAGAGCCCCTAAAGACCATTACACATCTGATAGAGAATCGCGGAACAAGTTGCCGCTTCTACAGTAAACGGTACGAGAACCTCAAAGCCTGGCTGTAAGAAGAAATAACTAGAATAAAACCAGACAGAAAATCAAGGCTCAATATACTGCGAATCATCAATCTTCACCAGCCGATCATCTTCAAAATACAAAGTCAGCAACGATTTGCGCTCAAACCCCTTATTGGGAATAAAACGGTAGATATAATCCCAACGCTGATTATGGAAGGGGTCTGACAGCATTGGTGAGCCCATAATCTTGCGGACTTCGGTTTTTGTCATGCCGATGGAAATAGCTTCCAGCTGTTCGAGTTTGACCGAATTTCCCTGTTGCAGGTCCAGTTTATGGGCTTCTGGCAGCCATTGTGCACAGGCATTCAGTACCAGCATACAAAAAAATACGAGTAATGAGGTCTTGAATTTCTTCAATGTATTCCAGATGAGAGTGGTTCTCAGTATCATAAACGTGTTTAAATACAGTTATTCTTAAAAAGGGTCGAAATACTAACGTATATGCCCATGATAATCAGTAGAAATTTATGGAATCAAGCGATTTAAAAAAAGCAGGGCTTAAAGTAACACTCCCACGAATGAAAATTCTGGAGTTTCTTGAAGTATCAAAAATACGTCACCAGAGTGCTGAAGATATCTACCGCTCATTACTGGATGACGGTGAAGAGATCGGGCTGGCGACCGTTTATCGGGTGCTGACACAGTTCGAAGCTGCAGGGCTGGTCGAACGCCATCACTTTGAGAGTGGACAGGCTGTTTTTGAGTTAAGTGAAAAAGGTCATCATGACCACATCGTCTGTGTCTCCTGCGGCAAGGTTGAAGAATTCTATGATGAGATGATCGAAAATCGTCAACGTGAAGTGGCATCAGAAAAAGGCTATGAAGTCACTGATCATAGCCTGACACTCTATGGCAAGTGCCCGGCCTGCCAGAAAAAATAACATCGAGTTATACCCGCTAATCCCAGTCGGGATGACATGAATCTGCTTTTTTGAGCGGTATGTATTTTAACGCAGTGACTAAACTATCCCGTGCTCATTTCAACTAAAATATAGATAGAAAGCAAAGTATCCAAAATGGGATTCGCCACTTCATGAAAAAAACGCGTGATTTTAATCAGGTAACCAGAGACTTCACTCGTGATCAATTTTTGCATCAGCTGGTCGGCTATGATGTGGAAATGGATAGCCTGCTGCGTTATGCCTGTGACATGGTATGGGAATTACCCGTCGAAGGTTCTATACCAAACAGCTTAGATGTTGCTCTTCTGCTGAGCGAGTTAGGCTCGGATGAGACCACGCTCATCGTTGCCTTATTGAGCAGTACACGCTTGATGCAGGAAGCCGATCTTGCTGAGATGGAACGCGTCTTTGGTACTGAGGTCATGAAGCTGGTGAACAGCGTGGTGCAGCTACATGAGTTCCGTGGAGAGCGAGATGAGTCATCACCTGAACAGGTCGAGCGTCTGCGCCGCATGCTGTTATCCATGGTCGATGATGTACGAGCAGTGTTGATCAAGCTCGCTTTTCGTGTGCAGCGCCTACGACAGCTGAAGCTGGCACCTGAAAGTGAACAGCTGGAAGTTGCCCGGGAGAGTCTTGATATCTTTGCACCGATTGCCAACCGCCTCGGTATCGGTCAACTGAAGTGGGAGCTGGAAGATCTCGCATTTCGCTATCTTGAACCGGATACCTATAAACGCATCGCAAAAAGTCTGGATGGCAAGATCGAAGAACGTGAACAGTTTATCCATGAGGTCGTCGACAAGATAAAAGAGATCGCCAGCAAAGAAGGTATTAATGCTGAGATCTACGGCCGGCCAAAGCATATCTATAGCATCTGGAAAAAGATGACGGCGAAGAGTCGGAGTTTCGAGGAGCTGTTCGACGTACGTGCCGTCAGGGTCGTGGTCGACAATATCGCGGAGTGTTATGTGGTGCTGGGCCTGGTGCATGCGCAGTGGCGCCACATCGATAAAGAATTTGATGACTACATAGCCAACCCGAAAGAGAACGGTTACCAGTCATTACACACCGCGGTATATGGACCGCATGGAAAACCAGTAGAAGTTCAGATTAGAACAAAGCAGATGCATGAATTTGCTGAATTTGGTGTCGCAGCACACTGGCGGTATAAAGAAGCAGGCGGCAGCAAGAGTAATCTGCAGTCGGGAATCGACTCACTGCGGAAGTTGCTCGATGCTACAAAGAGTAGCGATGAGGAACTGCTGGAAAGTTTTCGTACGGAGATGTTCAGCGACCGTGTCTATGTGCTGACGCCTGAAGGAAGGGTCATAGATCTGCCGGAAGGTGGTACGCCTTTAGACTTCGCCTATGCCGTGCATACAGAAATCGGGCACCGTTGTCGTGGTGCAAAGGTTAATGGACGCATTGTGCAGTTGACCTACCAGTTGAAAAACGGTGAGCGTGTAGAGGTGCTGACCGGGAAAGAAGCAGCACCGAGACGGGACTGGATGATCTCACACCTTGGTTATATAAAAACCACAAGGGCCAGGAATCGCATACGTAGCTGGTTTAGAAAACAGGACAAAGAGAAAAACTATAATGAAGGCAAGGCGTTGTGCGAACGTGAGTTTAAACGCCACGGTATAAAGCCTGATCTCTCAAAAATAGTTAAACACTTCAAACTTGAAACAGCCGATGATTTCTATGTGCACCTCGGGCGCGGCGACATAAGCATGGCCCAGATGGCATCTATCCTGCACGAGTTTGATGAGGAGAGTAAAAATAAAGACGGTATCCCGGTACAGGCCGTCATCAGGCCCCGGGCTAAGAAAAAGTCCAGCAGTAGTGTCAATGTCCTCGGTGTCGGTAACCTGCTAACGACTATCGCCAACTGTTGTATGCCTGTCCCTCATGATGATATCGTCGGTTTCATCACCAAGGATCGGGGGGTCAGTGTGCACCGTACTGACTGCAAGAATATCCTTCATCTGAAAGATAAGGACCAGGCGCGCCTGATCGAAGTCGAATGGGGTGATACGGATGTGCAAAATTATCCGGTCAATATCCTGATCCATGCCAATGATCGACACGGCCTGTTGAGTGATATCACACGTACCTTATCTGACGATAAGATCAACGTGGTCGCGATAAATACCATGTCGAACAAAAAAGATCAGACTGCGCGTATGGCGGTAACTATCGAAATACGAGACCTGCAACAGCTGACGCGAATCATGGGCAAGCTGTCACTGCTCAGGAACGTGATCGATGTGACACGTGGCTCTCACGGGGACAATTCGCTTCCGTAAGGTCTACGCCAGGACAGGTGTCTATCGAAGCAAGCTTCAGGAAATTATATGTCAGCGAACGCATCTAAAAAAGTCATCATCGCCGCATTGATCGGTAATAGTGCGATATCGATCACCAAGTTCTTTGCCGCTTTCACCACGGGGAGCTCGGCGATGATGTCCGAGGGTATCCACTCGCTGGTCGATACCGGTAACCAGATATTACTGCTGTATGGAATGAAGCAGGCAAAGAAACCGGCTGATGAAGCGTTTCCCTTCGGTCACGGCAAGGAGATCTATTTCTGGAGTTTTGTCGTTGCCATCCTTATCTTCGCGGTCGGTTCAGGTGTGTCTATCTACGAAGGTATTCATCATGTGCGCCATCCCGTAGAGATAGAGAACCCGATGGTCAACTATATCGTACTCAGCCTGGCACTGCTGTTCGAAGGCGGGGCCTGGTTCTTCGCATTCAAGGAGTTCGGCAAAGTCAAAGGTCAACGCGGTTATATAGAAGCGGTCAAACGTGGAAAAGATCCGTCTATGTTCGTCGTGCTGTTCGAAGATTCCGCAGCCATGTTAGGCCTGTTGATCGCCTTGCTTGGTATCTGGTTGACCCAGGTGACGGGTATCGCCATATTTGACGGTATCGCATCGATAATGATCGGCCTGATCCTTGGCGGTACCGCAATCTGGTTAGCGGTAGAGACCAAGGGCCTGTTGATCGGAGAGGGGGCCAACAGAAGTGTCATCGCCAGTATACGCAAGATCGCCGAATCTTTCGACGAAGTCGAAAAGGTCAATGAACTGCTGACCATGCACATGGGGCCGGAATTTATCCTGGTCAATATCAGTATACGATTCAGAAGAGGGCAGCTGACACGTGATATCGAAGCGGTAATTCAGGAAGTCGATTCAGCGATCAAGGCGGAACATGAGATGGTGAAGCGTGTCTTTGTAGAAGCAGAACCTGCTTGATATTATTGCTTTGAAAGTATCCTATAATTACCACTGAGAAGAAAATTATGGGTGAACCATGACAGAGCATCATGATGTTCTAGAGCAGCTTAATAAACACATCCCTTTACGTGAAAAAATGGTGGCGGCACATGAGTCTGTCAGTGAGCTGTTTCCATTTATCGCACGTATTGCTGTGGCTATCTATGATCCCGAGACAAGCGTATTAAAGACATACCTGCATAGCAGCGGTGAAGATAACCCGCTGGAAAACTACCAGGCACTGCTCGATGATGCGCCTTCATTAAAAGCGATCCTTGAAAAAGGACTGCCGCGAGTGGTCAACAACCTGCTTACTTTCGAAGACAGCGAGTCAGAACATGCTGAGCGGATAGGCCGGCAGGGTTATGCGGCCAGCTATACCATGCCGATGTTCAATGAAGGCCACTTCTTCGGTTTTATTTTTTTTAACTCTTATGAAAAAGATGTATTCGATGAGAGTGTTCTACGGCAGGTAGATATTTATGGCCACATGATCTCCCTGATGCTGATCAATGAGTTAACGGCTATCACTACTCTGAAGGCGGCAGTCAAAACAGCGGG
>CBDUKK010000133.1:0-5509 GCA_965367795.1 uncultured Gammaproteobacteria bacterium | reverse complement strand
TCAGGCCAGCGCATGGTCGATGTGAAATTACCTCTAAATGCAGATATATAAGCATCTTTAATAGACTGATCCACGATGGTCTCCCCAAACGGCCGGGTATTGATGATTCAGGTACATACGATCTCAGATCAATTCATGGTCTTAGCGTTAATCCAGTCTTTTATATCCCGGTGGCTTCGCTCTATGAACTCAGCATCCTTGAATGCACATGCCATAACGGTGGCGCCCTGCATCCTGGCTAACAGGTCCATCGCAAGGTCATCTGCATTAGCCAGACCCAGTTTTTCAAACTGCTGCCTGAGCCAGTCACGTAATAACACAAACGCCTGACGTGATATCTCCTGAAGCTCATCGTCATCTTTTGCCAGCTCTGAACTCAGGCTACCGATCGGGCAGCCTGACTGGATGACATCTTCACGACTGCTGTCCAGCATATTACTGAACAGTAACAAGCGTTCCCGGGCATCTTCGGTTTCAGCCTCGCACTGGTTCAACATGGCTGAGAGCCCTGCGATGCGTGAGTTGACCACCGCATCAAGAATCTCATCCTTGGTCTTGAAATAGTAATAGAAGTTACCGCGCGGAATGCCGGTAGCATCCGAGATATCCTGGAAGGAGGTCTGGTTATAGCCGCGCCTGTAGAACAGGTTATCTGCGGCATCGATTATACGTTGACGGTTACCTTCACCTTTGGTGCCCATATTTCATACTCACTACGATTGAAATCAGCGAAACCACCTGCATTAGATTTACTTAATGATTGTCGAGATTTCTTAAAGTAAATTATTAGACGGTCGTATTACTAATGCGAATACTGTAACATCACAGCCCACTTAAAGACAACTTAATTAATCACGAGATCAACACCACATTGAACGCTCTATATATCAATAATCTTCAAAAAACATACAAAAATGGAGTAAATGCGCTTAAAGGTGTCGATCTTACGGTAAAAGAGGGTGACTTTTTTGCGCTGCTCGGGCCCAACGGGGCCGGCAAATCGACCGCGATAGGCATAGTTTGCTCGCTGGTGACCAAGTCATCAGGGCTGGTCGAAGTCTTTGGCACTAGCCTGGACACCAATTCAGCTGACGTACGTATGCATATAGGCCTGGTACCACAGGAGTTCAACTTCAATATCTTTGAACCCGTGCGAGAGATCCTGATCAACCAGGCCGGTTATTACGGTATCAACAGAAAAGAAGCGACAGAACGGGCCGAGGTATACCTGAAGCAACTCGACCTCTGGGAGAAACGTTTCGATATGGCCAAGGAGCTATCCGGTGGCATGAAGCGTCGGCTGATGATCGCCCGCGCCCTGATGCATCGGCCAAAATTACTCATCCTCGACGAACCGACTGCCGGTGTCGACATCGAGATACGTCATTCCATGTGGCAATTTTTAAAAAAGGTCAACGCTGAAGGCACCACCATCATCCTGACCACGCATTACCTGGAAGAAGCCGAGAACCTGTGCAACAACATCGCCATCATCGATCACGGTATCACCATCGAACAGACCCAGATGCGTTCATTACTGAACCGTCTGCACCTAGAGACGTTTATCCTGTACCTCACCGAAAAGATCGAGACATTACCCGACTGCGGTGACTACGCGGTACGGCTGGTCGATGAAGCAACGCTTGAAGTCGATGTCAACCAGCAACAGAACCTCAGTGATATCATCCACCGATTGAGAGAGTGCGGTGTCGAGGTCGACAGTATGAAGAACAAGACTAATCGTCTAGAGCAACTGTTCATCTCGATGATGAACAATAAAAACAGCGTTATGAACGAGGCAGGTCACTAGATGAATTTCTCACAACAGATGGTCGCGCTGAAAACCATCACCGTTAAAGAGTACCTGCGCTTCATCCGCATATGGATTCAGACGGTACTGCCACCAGCGATCACCATCGCACTCTATTTCATCATCTTTGGTGAGATCATCGGCAGACAGATACAGGATATCAACGGTTATAAATACATGGATTACATCGTCCCCGGGTTGATCCTGATGTCAGTGATCACTAATTCCTACGCGAACGTGGTATCGTCTTTTTTCAGTGCCAAGTTCCACCATAGCGTCGAAGAGATGCTGGTATCACCGCTGCCGAATTACATCATCCTGCTCGGCTTCGTTTCAGGCGGACTGGCCAGGGGCATCATCGTTGGTCTCGTCGCCACCGCGGTATCGATGTTTTTCTCCGACATACAGATACACAGCTATGCCGTCAGTTTTTCAGTCTTTATCCTTACCTCGATACTGTTCGCCCTGGCTGGCTTCATCAATGCCGCCTATGCCAGGAGCTTCGATGACATCACCATCATCCCGACATTCGTATTGACGCCGATGATCTACCTGGGCGGTGTTTTTTACTCGATAAAGATGCTTCCCGACTTCTGGCAGACGATCTCACTGGCGAACCCCATACTGTATATGGTGAACGCGTTTCACTACGGCATACTCGGGGTCAGTGATATCGATGTGACGACAGCGTTCATCATCATCATCGCTTTCATCATCGTGCTGTTCTACTTTGCACTGCGGCTGTTGAGGATCGGGGTTGGCCTGAAACCCTAAAGGCGAGTTGTAAGTTTTAAGGATATTCACATATAACTTTAAACCTAGAGCTTACGACTCACTTACACACTTCTTAGTGATGAAACATTCTTCTGCAGCAAGTGATAACCACCAAAGATCACAGCGACGAACACCGCGTTGCCCAGTAGAGAATTCTGGAAGAAAGGGATACCCGCAACATAGGCCTGCATCAGGCCTTCGGCAGATCTGGCATACAGGCCCGATGTCATCCACGCACCGAGATTGGTCAACAGGAAGAACAGCACAGAAGAGATCACCGTGGCAAAAGCAGTATTGGTGATAGTCACCCTGCCCTTTAACAGGAAACCGATAGCGACAGTCAGGGCAAATCCCGCGTAGACAAAGATCATCGAATTATGCAGTCCGAGCACCAGGTCGCTGAGGAACAATGCCAGGAATGGAACCAGGAACGCCATGCGTTTATCAGCATAATAAGCACCACCGAACAGTGCCATGGCAGCGACCGGTGAGACATTAGGCAGGTGCGGCAACAAACGAAACATTGCTAATGCAAATATAATGGCTGAAATTGTAAACAGTTTTGCACGCATGCTGGAAACCTCCGGATCAATAATGGCGCTAATCTTACCACAGAGACGACTGCTGGCAGTAATCATCAGCAACTTTCGACAGGTATAATCTCCCTGCTTTATGTTGTAATCAGCGCGCTGATTGAACTAATATGAACAGCAGTTCTCATAAATAATAACGGTAACCCATGGCCCGCTTCTCCAGGCCAGCGATATAAAAACTATGAAAGCATCCGACCTGTTCGTCAAGTGTTTAGAAGAAGAAGGTATCGAGTATATCTTCGGTGTACCCGGTGAAGAGAATGCCGATTTCATGATCTCGCTGGAAAAGTCAGAGAAGATCAAGTTCATCCTCACCCGTCACGAACAGGGTGCGGCGTTCATGGCAGAGATCTATGGCCGCCTCACCGGCAACGCTGCCGGCTGTCTCGGCACACTCGGCCCCGGTGCCACCAACCTGATCACCGGGGTCGCCGATGCCAATATGGACCGCGCACCGCTGCTGGCACTTACCGGCCAGGGCTCATCGCAGCGCCTGCATAAAGAATCGCATCAGATCATGGACGTGGTAGAGATGTTCGGCCCGGTCACCAAGTGGGCCACCAGTGTTATCCACCAGGACAATATCCCGGAGATCATCCGCAAGGCGATACGTGTTGCCCGCAGTGAAAAACCCGGCGCCGTTCACATCGAGTTACCGGAAGACATCGCCAAGCTGCAGACCACGACCAAACCCCTGCAGCCGCAACGCTTCAGACGTCCGGTGACTGACGACAAGATCATAGATAAAGCCTTCGAGATTTTAAAACAGGCAAAACACCCGGTGATACTTGCCGGTAACGGTTGTATCCGCCGCCGTGCCAGCAAACAGCTGCGACTGTTTTGCGAGGCAACCGGCATCGGCGTCATCAACACCTTTATGGCGAAAGGCTGCGTCGATATGGATGCAGACTACTGCCTGTATACCATCGGCCTGCAGGCACGTGACGTGGTCGCCTGCGCACTGGAAGCGGCCGATGTCGTACTCGCGCTGGGTTACGACATGGTGGAATACCACCCTAACCTGTGGAATAAACATGGTGAACGCCACATCATCCACGCTGATTTCCAGCCGGCGGAGATCGATTCTGACTACCACCCGGAAACCGAGCTGGTCGGTGACCTCGCACACACCCTGTGGATGCTTAACGAGCGCGTTGCAGCCAACGGCGGATTATCATTCGACCACTCGCGACAGATCGCGGCACGCAGCAGCATGCAGCAAGAGATCGCCAAACATAAAGATGACGACACTCAAGGCAGCATCCGTCCGCAAAAGGTACTGTGGGACTGCCGCCAGGTGATGGGGCCAGACGATATCCTGCTGTCCGATGTCGGCGCGCACAAGATGTGGATCGCCCGGCATTACCAGTGCCACGAACCGAACACCTGTTTGATCCCCAATGGTTTTTGCTCCATGGGCTTCTCCCTCCCCGGCGCCATCTCGGCGGCACTGGTCTATCCGGACAGGCGCATCATGTCCATCTCCGGCGACGGCGCTTACCTGATGAATGTCCAGGAGATGGAAACCGCCAAACGTCTCAATGTAAACATCGTCACCATGATCTGGGAAGACCATGCCTATGGTTTGATCGAGTGGAAACAGCAAAACGAATTTGGCACACATACCGACCTGTCATTCAACAACCCGGACTGGCTGAAGCTGGCCGATGCTTTTGACTGGCATGGACACAAAGTGGAAAATAGCAAAGACCTCGTTGCCACCCTGGAAAAAGCCTTTGAGGAAGAGGGACCGAGCCTGATCGTGATACCGATCGATTACCGTGAAAACCTGAAACTTACCGAACGCCTCGGAGACATCGCATGCCCGATCTAGCGATTGCCGCACGCTAACAGAGAACAATACCATGTCAGATCATTTCAAACTCCTGGTTCCCGGCGCAACGGCCGCTGGCAGCGTCAACGTTACTGCACCGTTCGACGGTGCCCACATCGCCAGCATCGAAACCGGTGACAGCGATGCGGTAGAAATCGCACTGAACAATGCGCATGATCTATTCATCAATAAAAAAGAATGGCTGACCGCCGAACAGCGCATCCATGTTTTAGAAAAAGCCGCCGACATCATGCAGTCACGTTTTGATGAACTGGCAATCGAAGCCGCGCGTGAAGGTGGCAAACCGTTAGCCGATTCAAAAGTCGAAGTCGCCCGCGCCATCGACGGCATGAAAAACTGTATAGAAGTGATACGCAGCGAACATGGTGAAGAGATCCCCATGGGAAAAAATGCGGCTTCGATGAACCGCCTCGCGTTCACTACCCATGAACCGATCGGTGTCGTCGTCGCAGTCAGCGCATTCAACCATCCACTCAA
>CBDUKK010000132.1:0-5513 GCA_965367795.1 uncultured Gammaproteobacteria bacterium | reverse complement strand
GCGGTGCGAGGACCGCAAGGCCAAACTATAAACCAACCGTAAGTATTATTCAGCTAACCAACAATAAAACGTCCCCCACTAACATTGCTGGCAAAATACTCAGGTGGTAAAGTAGCCCCGATAAAACAAACCCACATAATTCTAATTAATCAGGGTATTCTCAGGGTCAAGCCTACAGTGAGTCATTCATAATGAGTAAGTACGATGCTTCGTCGATCGAAGTATTAACAGGTCTCGAGCCGGTGCAGAAAAGACCGGGTATGTATACCGATACCACACGTCCGAATCACCTGGCCCAGGAGGTTATCGATAATAGTGTCGATGAAGCGATCGCCGGCCATGCCAGCAAGATCGAAGTCGTCTTATATAAAGATGGCTCCATAAGCGTCACCGATGATGGCCGTGGCATGCCGGTCGATGTCCACCCGGAAGAGGGTATACCCGGTGTCGAAGTTATCCTTACCCGGTTGCATGCCGGCGGCAAGTTCTCTAATAAGAATTATGAGTTCTCCGGTGGCCTGCACGGCGTTGGTGTCTCGGTAGTCAACGCACTGTCTTCAAGGGTAGATGTCGAAGTGCGACGTGATGGCAACGTCTATACGATGTCATTCAAGCATGGGGCTAAAACCAGTAAACTGAAAAAGACCGGTACGGTCGGCAAGCGCAATACCGGGACCAGGATTCATTTTTGGCCGGAAAAGAAATATTTTGATACTCCAGCTATCTCTGTCTCTAAGTTAAAGCATGTATTACGTGCTAAAGCGGTACTGTGCTCTGGCCTGGAAGTTACTTTTCTCGAGGAAAAGTCTAGTGAAAAGCAGAGCTGGCATTACGAGGGCGGGCTGGCAGATTACCTGGGTGAGAACCTCTTCGAAAGGGAGTGTATGCCGGCTGAGCCATTCGTCGGTAGCCTTTCAGGTAAGAGTGAAGAGGTCGACTGGGCGTTGACCTGGCAGGTCGATGCCGGTGAGCTGACCACGGAATCTTATGTCAACCTTATTCCGACGGCGCAGGGAGGCACCCATGTTAACGGTCTGCGTACCGGTCTGACCGAAGCACTGCGAGAGTTCTGTGATATACGAAGTCTGCTGCCGCGAGGGGTAAAGTTAAGCCCGGAAGATGTCTGGGATAAAGTGTGTTATGTCTTATCTGTAAAACTTTCTGACCCGCAGTTTTCTGGCCAGACCAAGGAGCGTCTTTCGTCACGTGAGTGTGCGGCGTTTGTTTCTGGTGTGGTCAAAGATGCATTCAGTATCTGGCTAAATCAGCATACCGAAGCGGGTGAGTCGATCGCCATGCTGGCCATCGAAAACGCACAGAAGCGACTGCGTGCGGGTAAAAAAGTCATCCGCAAGAAAGTGACCAGCGGGCCGGCGTTACCAGGCAAGCTGTCTGACTGTTCGTCGCAGGATGTGACGCGTACCGAACTTTTCCTGGTGGAGGGAGATTCTGCCGGCGGCAGTGCAAAACAGGCGCGGGACAGGGAGTTTCAGGCGATCATGCCGTTACGCGGAAAGATCCTGAATACATGGGAGGTCGAGCCTGACCAGGTGCTGGCTTCACAGGAGGTGCATGACATCTCGATTGCGGTGGGTGTCGAGCCGGGGTCTTCAGATCTAAAAGACCTGCGTTATGGCAAGATCTGTATCCTGGCTGATGCGGACTCGGATGGGTATCACATTGCGACTTTGTTGTGTGCGCTTTTCCTGAGACATTTCCGGCCACTGGTCGAAGCCGGCCATATCTATGTGGCGATGCCGCCGTTGTTTCGTATCGATGTTGCCAAAGACGTGTTTTATGCGCTCGACGAACCTGAAAAGCAAGGCATACTCGATCGCATAGAAGCGGAGAAGATACGCGGTAAAGTCAGCGTCACACGATTTAAAGGTCTGGGTGAGATGAACCCCATGCAACTGCGTGTCACCACCCTGGCACCTGATACTCGTCGGCTTGTGCAGCTGACACTGGGAGAGGGCGGCAAGAGTCACAGTATGCTGGACATGCTACTGTCGAAAAAACGTGCGGGTGACCGTAAGGCCTGGCTGGAAAAGAAAGGCGCGTTGGCAGAAATATAAAACATGTTTTTAAGTTGTATGTAGTAAGTTTTAGGCTAATCGCTTATTGCTTACAGTTTATAAACTTGAAACTTATAACCTGAAACATTTAACCATCGATTAAATTATGGCATCACAATCAGAACTAGAATTCGAAGGTATCGAAAAACTGCCACTGTCAGAATTCACAGAACGAGCCTATCTCGATTATTCCATGTACGTCATCATGGACCGAGCCTTGCCGTATATCGGTGATGGCCTGAAACCGGTTCAACGGCGTATCGTGTACGCCATGTCTGAGCTGGGTCTCAGCGCCACATCCAAACATAAAAAGTCTGCGCGTACGGTAGGTGATGTACTGGGTAAGTATCATCCGCATGGTGACAGCGCCTGTTATGAAGCTATGGTATTGATGGCGCAGCCGTTCTCATACCGTTATCCGCTGGTCGATGGCCAGGGGAACTGGGGGGCACCAGATGATCCTAAGTCATTTGCTGCTATGCGTTATACCGAGTCGCGCCTGGCAGCGTATTCTGAAGTTCTGCTAACAGAGCTGGGGCAGGGTACCGTCGACTGGCAGCCGAATTTTGATGGCACCATGGAAGAGCCAAAAGCGCTGCCTGCAAGGTTGCCTAATATTTTATTGAACGGCGGTACGGGCATCGCAGTCGGTATGGCGACAGATATCCCGCCGCATAACCTGAGAGAAGTTGCCAGTGCCTGTGTGCGATTGCTGGAGAGCCCTAAATCTACACTCGAAGAACTCTGTGAGCATATACAGGGCCCGGACTATCCGACTGAAGCGGAGATCATAACGCCCAGGCAAGATATCCTTGAAATCTATCAGAGTGGCCGTGGCGGTATACGTCAGCGTGCCTGCTATGAGATAGAGGACGGCGCAGTCATCATTACCGCATTGCCATACCAGGTCTCAGGCAATAAGATTCTGGAGCAGATTGCAGCGCAGATGATCGCGAAAAAATTACCCATGGTGGAAGACCTGCGTGATGAGTCTGATCACGAGAATCCGACACGGCTGGTGATCATGCCGCGTTCGAACCGGGTCAATATCGAAGAGTTGATGGCACATCTGTTTGCCACCACAGACCTCGAGCGCAGTTACCGAGTCAATATGAACATGATCGGTATCGATGGTCGGCCACAGGTCAAGGATCTGCGCTCACTGCTGGAAGAATGGCTCAAGTTCAGAACGGTCACCGTGCGCCGTCGTCTGCAGTGGCGCCTGGACAAGGTCAATAAAAGACTGCATATCCTCGATGCTTTATTGATCGCGTTCTTAAACATCGATGAAGTGATCGCCATCATCCGCGAAAATGACAAGCCTAAACCGGTGTTGATGTCTCGCTTCAAGATTACCGATGTTCAGGCAGAAGCTATCCTCGAACTGAAACTGCGTAACCTGGCAAAGCTCGAAGAGATGAAGATCCGTGGTGAGCAGGATGAGCTTGCAAAAGAACGTGAACATCTCGAAAAAATACTCGGTTCAGCGAAGCGACTAAAGACCCTGATACGAAAAGAGATCATCGCTGATGCTGAGAAGTTTGGCGATGACAGGCGTTCACCGATCGTCGAACGCAAGGCGGCTCAGGCACTGGATGAAACTGCATTGATCTCGAGTGAAGCGATCACTGTCGTGCTGTCCAGCAAGGGTTGGGTACGCTCAGCTAAAGGCCATGATATCGATGCAGAAAAACTGAATTATAAATCGGGTGATAGTTACCAGGCGTCGGCTCAGGGCAAGTCTAACCAGATGGCAGTGTTCCTTGATTCGAGTGGTCGTGCGTATACCTTACCCGCGCATAAGCTGCCATCGGCCAGGGGCCAGGGTGACCCGTTAAGCGGTTATTTCACGCCGACACCAGGCTCGCACTTTGTCGGTGTGGCGATTGGTAATCCTGATGATCTCTACCTGATGGCGAGTAACTTCGGTTATGGTTTTGTGATACGACTGGGGGATATGCAGGCTAACGCGAAAAAGGGTAAAGCCATTTTAAATACCGGGAAACAGGCGCGGGCATTGCCGCCGGTAAAAGTTGGCGATGTCGGATCAGACCAGATAGTGGCGATCAGTTCGGCTGGTCACATGCTGGTGACGCCGGTACAGCAATTGCCCCAGATGGCTAAGGGTAAAGGCAATAAGATCATCAATATACCCTCGAAGTTGCTAAAGGCCGGTGAAGAAAGTGTCGCCGCGATAACCGTGGTACCTGAAGGCGGTAAGCTTGTGGTGCACTCAGGCAAAAAATATAAGGCCATGAAGCAATCTGAGCTAGATGGTTACTTCGGTGAGAGAGGGCGTCGTGGTCTTAAGCTTTCACAGGGCTATCGTGTAGTCGATCGACTGGTAGTGGAGTAGTATTCTGCGGCTATTGAAAAAACAGCCTGTCGCCACCACGTTTTATCTGTAGGGATTTCTGCTTTTACTGTTTGTTCCATGGTGATTGAATAAGATGGTGATGCATTTATTGGTGATTAAAAAATCTGGTTTATATCCGAGGTCAAGATGAAACGTATCGCATTATTTTTAGTAACAAACCTGGCTATCCTGGTCGTGTTAAGTATCGTACTCAGTCTTCTGGGTGTTGATTCGCTGCTGGCAGAGAATGGCGTTGACCTTGATCTGCAGGCGTTGCTGATTTTCTCCGCAGTCATCGGCATGACTGGCTCTTTTATTTCACTTGCCATGTCTAAATGGACTGCCAAGCGTATGACTGGTGCCCAGGTTATTACACAGCCGCAGAATAAAACACAGCGGTGGCTGCTAACTACAGTTGAGCGACAGGCTTCGCAGGCGGGTATTAAAATGCCAGAAGTCGCTATCTATTCATCACCCGATGTTAACGCTTTTGCTACCGGTATGAGTCGAAATAATGCGCTGGTCGCAGTCAGTAGTGGCTTGATAGAAAACATGAAGATGGACGAAGCTGAAGCAGTACTCGCGCATGAGGTAAGTCATGTGGCCAATGGCGATATGGTAACGCTTGCCCTGATCCAGGGCGTGGTGAATACCTTCGTCATCTTTGCATCACGAGTTGTCGGTCATATCGTGGACCGTGTGATCTTGAAGAACGATCGTGGCCATGGCATTGGTTTTTTTGTGTCATCGATGATCGCCCAGGTGGTGTTTGGTATCCTGGCCAGTGCTATCGTAATGTATTTCTCACGGGTACGAGAATTCAAGGCGGACGCCGGTGCTGCGAAACTCGCCGGCAGCGAGAAGATGGTGGCTGCACTACAGCGCCTGCAGATGATACATCAGCCTTCACGGTTGCCTGATCAGATGGCTGCGTTTGGTATCAATGGTGGGCTGGGTGATGGTATCAAGAAGTTGTTTATGAGTCATCCGCCGCTTGAAGAGAGGATTGCGGCGTTACGGGCTGATTCGTAGTTTATACGTTGTTTGGTATTTACTTAGTTCTTTTTGTTGGGCATTGCGGT
>CBDUKK010000131.1:0-5528 GCA_965367795.1 uncultured Gammaproteobacteria bacterium | reverse complement strand
GCCATCCCTTACCTCGGTATCGGCGACTGAGAGATGATAGCTCTTGCCGGCCTCTAACTTGATCCCTGTGGCAAAACAGGCGTTACTGATATCCAGCTTAACCACCGTTTCTGCATCCAGCGTGTTAACCGCAGCAGACGACTCACACAATGTACCGAAGGTATATCGTAGATGGAACAGGCTGCTATTGACCGCTGCAATCAGCAGATACAGGACAAGTATCAACAGGCTGAATGCGGCCGCCCAGTTCACCTTGCTGTCGAGACCTTGATGCCAGGTTGCCCGTAATTTTGCAGTGATGGATCCATGCCAGGCAGGTACATGGCTCTTGCCTCTCAATTTTGCCCATGCGCACATCGCATTTTTTCGTGTCGCTTTCCAGGCAATATCCCTGAGTTTAAAAAGGACGAAAAACAGCAGGATAAACGACCACATCCATAGCGGGTTCTGTCGCAGCGCCTCAAACCAGCCTGCAGCAAAGTCGGGCAAGGTATCGATCAGCAGCTGGATAACAGGATCAACAGCACAGGCGCTGCCTATGCAGACACCCTCTTCTTCCCAGTCCAGGAAGAATCGCGAACTGATCAATGCCAGTGTTGATAGCAATAGCGCAAAGTAGAGGATGCGCCGCCAGAAAATATTATCTAAGGCATAATTCAATGCCTGGGAACGCTGTTTCGCCTCTGCTGCTGTCTCAAATTCTGGCGCATCACCTTCTGTAGCAACAACTTCATATTCAGCCGGTATCTCCGTCGGTGCATAAGGCAGAGCTCTGCCCTTGATACGTTCAAGCGCACTACGATGTATCCTGGGTTTATCTATCCTGACCCCGGCATCGTCGTCATTGCAGATATGGGAAATATTGCGCGGTTCATACCTGTAGTAACTTGCCAGGCCAGAACGCGAATCATGCTGCGGTCCATTCCAGTCAGACTTGCTCCTGTACTGGTCACGAAGGTCCCTGATATAGACCAGTCCTTGATCAACGACTGTCGCTTCAGTCTGCGTAACAATCCAGTCCAGCGCGACCAGCGACAGGCTCCTTCTCGAGTACCCGCCGCCGACATCGGCATGCACACCGGGGAACCAGACCTGTAAAATACGCTCTGATGTTTCCTCAGATTCATCCCACATCACCGGGTGGAACGTGTGTCGCTCGTCATCGATCGAAACGGCATGACAGGCACGGATGACTTTCTCGTTCAGTTTACAGTCAGGGAACCTGATCGGGTAGACCAGGAAGTCCCAGAGTATCGCAAGTTCATCTATCGGGAAAACATAGGCATCGACGGTGTCCCACACACCGATGAAATGAATATCTGGCTGAATGGTCGGCTTTGGCTGCGTCTTACATTCTGTCAGCTTGTTGAAAATCCTCGACAGGTAACCATGCTTATATCTGTCACGGTAGCTGGCATAATTACACAGTGCTTCTCTATGCAGATCCTCTTCATCTTCGAAGTCTGTATACAAACCGGCATAAGTAACAAAGCCGGCAAGTACACGGACTGTAAATGCGCCCCTGCTGAATCCGAACAGGTAGATCCTGTCATCTTCTTCATCTTCATTGCTGGCAGCGTGATAATTACGACACAGGTATTTATACAGTTCTATGACGTTTCGTTTCAGGCCATAACCAAATGCACCACCGATGACTTTATTGAAGGTACTTTCCTTGGAGCCGACGCCGTCATCATACATGGCGATCTGTCGATCATCATGCAGGTCCAGCGCATCATAGAGACGCCATACATTGGTTTTATTTTTCTTGGCCGAACCGTTTCCGGTGCCATCAGAAAGAAGGACAATATTCTTCATTACAAACCTCCCTGGAATAGAAAAACTGTATTGAGGGCAGAGTAAAAAACTTACCTGTAAGTTTTTACAAACACCACAGCCACTGTTCTTGTGTCTGTTGCTACTATCGCATTTTTATCAAATATTTTAAAAGCAGTACAGGCAATCACCTGGTTTAAAAAACCCGGGTGGCTTAAATTATTTTAGTTAAAGGTACAGACGGACTGACGCGTTCGATTCGCCCGGATAATGATTGTTCTGTGGACTGAGCCATTTCTGCACCTCCCTTGAATCCCTGTGCTAAACAATATGTGTTTTGTTTTTACGCTTATTGATCAAAAAATGCAAATAAGTAATCGCTAATAAAAAAACTCTGTGGTTTCAGACTTTAAATACACTCAGCTAAAACAAAGGAAGTCTTTGAGATTGAGTGCCACGAGTTAATGACATCAGCATTGCACTGGCTAACACCCGATACCTCAATGCCCGGCTTGCTCTTGATCCGGGCAGACATGCACTTCCACGGAAACATGGACCAGTCTCAGCGACTCGGGGATGAGCGCTTTGTACTCGGCGGCAGACAGGGGATTATGACCGACCACGGCTATTTGAGCCGAGTATATGCCAGGCCCGATAGACCACACGTGTAAATCTGTTACCCGGGTATCATCATCTGCTTGCAGAATCCCCCGGATCTCACGCTGGAGAACCTCCGGTGCCTGCCGATCGAGCAGCACGCCACTGGTAGAACCGAGCAGACCATAAGACCAGCGGGCGACCAGGACCGCACCGACGATTCCCATGACCGGATCCATCCAGATATAACCGAAATATTTAGCCGCGAGCAAAGCGATGATAGCCAGCACTGATGTCAGGGCGTCCGCCATGACATGGAGGTAGGCAGACTTCAGGTTATGATCATGCTGCTGATGGTGACCACCCGGTTCATGTCCGTGATCATGGTCATGGTCGTGGTGGTGGTCGTGGCCATGATCATCAACGCCCAGTATGAACACACTGACCCCGTTTACGATCAGGCCTAATACCGCGACAAAGATAGCCTGGTTGAACACGATCTCAACCGGGTTCAGCAGCCGCACGATACTTTCAAAAGCCATGATCAAGGCGAACATTGCCAGCAGAACAGCCCCGGTAAAACCACCGAGCGCATTGACCTTGCCGGTGCCAAAACTGTATTGACTATTGCGAGCATTGCGCCGTGCGTAGATGTACGCAAAAGCCGTGATACTCAGGGCAGCAGCATGCGAGCCCATATGCAGGCCATCCGCCAGCAACGCCATTGAGCCATACATGACCCCGGCGATCAGCTCGACGGTCATCATGACTGCGGTGATAGCGATCACTATCAGCGTGCGAGATTCACCTGGCTTTCGTTGATCTTGTGAAAACGTATGATCGTGGTGCCAATGCTGGATGTTGTGCTCATGCATGTTCTTTTTCCATCGATCCTTTAATTCATTTACTTATATTTTTCACTCATTACTTTGAATTGCTTCATGAGGTCATCGCAGGTCTGTTTGGGCGCCTCACACTCGCTTACAATTTTGCTTTCCAGTTCACGCTTATCACCGCTATAAATTATCTTCTGGAACATGGCGGGTGAGACATTATTCACTTCCGGAGCCAGGAACCAGTAAACACGGCCTGTGTTTTCCATCTTGGAAACGATGGTCCAGCCGTCCTCGTGAGTAATCTTTGCTGAAGAATCTTTTGTCAGCTCGTCGACCGAATGACCGGCATCGGAGTTACCCGTTTTACGATCAGTCGCATAACAGGCAGCCAGTGAAATGAATAGTGGCAGTGTGAGAAAAAAATGTAAATGTTTCATATCGATCCTGTCGAAAGACGGGTTAAATTGTTTATCAGGTCTGGCGTTAAAAGGGGCTATCCCTTTAATACAAGCCGTTTAATACAGGCCATTTATTTCGATGCCTTTAATTCTTCATATGCTTTCGCCAATACACCGCCAGCCACATCCCGCTGCGCATAGACCCCGCTATCGAGTATCCACCCTGTGACCAGCCCCGCCGGCGTCACATCGAACGCCGGGTTATATGCCGGCGCGTCGGCCGGCGCCCAGCTGCAGTCACCGAAACTGCCACTGACTCCTCGTATCTCGGCCGGGTCGCGCTGCTCGATGGGGATCAGCTCACCACTGGCACAACCAGGGTCGATCGTCGTCCTCGGTGCCACCACATAGAACGGCACATCGTGATGCTTCGCCAGCACGGCCAGCGAGTAGGTGCCGATCTTGTTCGCGAAATCACCGTTCACCGCGATACGGTCCGACCCCACCATCACGTGATCGACCTCACCCCTGGCCATCAGGCCTGCCGCCATGGAATCGCAGATGAGCTTATACGGCACGCCAGCCTTGCCCAGCTCCCAGGCTGTCAGCCTGCCGCCCTGCAACAATGGCCGGGTCTCGTCCACCCAGACGCTGATGCTCTTTCCCAGTTCATGTGCACGAATGATAACACCCAGTGCTGTGCCGACACCGACCGTGGCAAGTCCGCCGGTATTGCAATGCGTGAGTATGCTGTCACCGTCATTGATCAGCGCCGCGCCGTTATTGGACATCGCCTCACAGAGTGCAACGTCTTCTTCGAAGATAGCGATGCACGCGTCGACCAGCGCATCGTTGCCGATGCCCGTGTCCAGTTCGGCCTGCAGGTGGTCGAGGTAGTTCATCAGGTTAACCGCGGTCGGCCGCGATGCGCGCAGGATAGCGATGGCCGCGGTCAGTGCTACCTCATCATCTCCCTGTGCAGCACGGTGCGCGATCCAGACGACCGCAGCGACGCCGATCAATGGCGCCCCGCGTATGGCAAGACCCCGGATCAGGCTGACCAGGTCATCGATATCCTTGCACACATGCCAGTGCTCTTCACCGGGCAACCTGCGCTGGTCGAGGACATGAAGTTCACCGCGCTGGTAGCGCAGTGCCGTAGAGACCAGGTCGGGGATTTCCAGGTCGTGCATATAGTGTCCGGTTGAGGGAGTTGATGATGGCAGAAATAGTACCAGAAATCGGCGAAATGATTAATAATGCATCACTCCATCAACACCAGTTAGTGTTAGCAATATGAAACAACAGGAAGGCGTTATCCAGTTCGACCTTCAGTGGCGACAGACAGGCACTATCAAGGCAGACCTGGCTGCGCTCAACGCCTGGCGCGATATCCTTCGCAAGCTGGAACTAATCGGGGAAGATCCCCGGCGTTATCAAGGCTATGGTTTCGGCAATGTCAGTCAGCGGCATGGCACAGGCAATCAGTTCGTCATCAGCGGCACCCAGACCGGGCACATAAGGAGCATCGAAGAATGCCATTACGCACTCGTCACCGAATTTGACCCGAGCAGCAACCGGGTGACAGCAAAAGGCCCGGTACGACCTTCATCAGAGTCGATGACCCATGGCGTGATATACAGCCTGGACGCGTCAGTGAACTGTGTCCTGCATGTACATTCAGCAGCCATCTGGAATGCAGCATCGAAACTGAGCCTGCCGCTCACCCGTGCCGATGTCGACTATGGAACACCTGCGATGGCAGCTGAGGTGAGCCGGTTATTCACAGAAACCGACGTTAACAGACAGGGCATCTTCGCCATGGCAGGACACCAGGATGGTGTTGTCAGCTTCGGTTCAATGCCGGAAGAAGCAGGCGTGATATTGATTAAAACGCTGGCGCAATGTTAAAGAAGGCAAC
>CBDUKK010000130.1:0-5543 GCA_965367795.1 uncultured Gammaproteobacteria bacterium | reverse complement strand
TCTTCATCCAGGTTGCCTTCGACATGGATCTGGACGACGCCAGCCATCATCTGGCGTGCGACCTGTGTAAAGTTATTTTTTTTCTTCGTCATTTCTCGCTCGTATTTTTGGCCATTGCTCGAAATCAGTTGCTAGCAGTTGTTTGATAAAGTCATATCCCTGCAGCAGGTTTAGTTCGGCCTGTTCGGTCAATGCCTGGCCGAGTCCAAACTCGTAACCCCGGATCGTCAGCATGTATGAGGGCGGCGGTACGCGCTGGTTGATCTGCTGGTATACATCCAGTACTGAAACTGGACTCATGGCATGTGTGGTATAACTGTTGTCACGTCCTGGCTGAAGCTGGTGGAATTCATAGGGCGCTACAGCAGATACGCTGGCATCGATGAACAGCACGCAATCTCGATGCTCCAGGTCGACCGAATGTTCTATCTGCAGCTGATAGTCGGTCAACAGGTCAACCTTATCCAGTTCATGGCTGACTTGCTTATTATTTTCGAGCAGATCAAACATCGCAGGACCCAGACCATCGTCACCGCGAGACGGATTGCCATAGGTAAAGATCAGGGTTGGTGCTATATCGTTAAACCGTTCTGTCGATTTCACCCGTTACCCTTTTTTCAAGGCGGTCTATCAGCTCATCGTTTGCATTGACCAGGTTGACCTGTAATGGCATCTTGCCCATGGCATGTGTGGCGCACGACAAACAGGGATCGTAGGCGCGAACTGCGACTTCGATCTGGTTGAGCAGGGGTTCAGTTAACTTATTGCCGTCGAGATACTGGCTTGCGACCTTGCGTATCGACTCATTCATCGCCTGGTTATTGTTGGTGGTCGATACGATCAGGTTGGCTTTTTCTACGATGCCATCATCGTTGATCTCATAATGGTGGAACAGGGTGCCGCGTGGTGCTTCGATCACGCCGATACCGGTACTCTGTAATTTACCTCTGTTGAGCAGTTCGGTTCCTTTGAGATCATCGTCATTCAGTAGTTCGTTGATCGCTTCAGCGCAATGCAATACTTCGATCAGACGTGCCCAGTGAAACGCCAGTGTCGACTGAATAGGCAGGCCTTTACCTATATCGATAAATTCCTGGCGTTCTTTTTCAGCCATCGGTGTGGTGAAGAAGTCACAGTTGTTGACCCGGGCCAGTGGTCCGACGCGGTACCAGCCATCATCCTGTCCGAGGGAAGTTATGAACGGGAACTTCATGTAGCTCCAGTTTTTCACGCCTTCTTTTATGTAGTCACCGTAATGCGTGTAATCGATGTGGTCAAAGATGATCTTGCCTTTCTCATCTTTGGCGCGCAGACCGCCATGGTAGATATCGAAGGCACCGTCATTACCGATCAGGCTCAGCATGTTGCTGTCTATGGTGCCAAACGACATGTGGTAATCATAGTGCTCGAAAAAGATACGTTTGATCAGAGCTACGGCATCCTGTGACCAGCTGATCATCTGCTCGATATCGCTCTTCAGGTAATCGATCTCTTTTTGGCTCAGGTTCTTGTTGACGCCGCCAGGGATTGCGCCGGTACCATGTACCCGTTTGCCCGAGGTGACGCGTATGACTTCCTGGCCATATTTACGAAGCAGTACGCCCTGTTTGGCGATCTCAGGACTGTCTTCGATAACGCCGATGATATTACGATGACGGACATCATCATCGAAGCCAAACAGCAGGTCGGGTGAGCAAAGGTGAAAGAAATGCAGGGCATGTGATTGTAGTGTCTGACCAAAATGCATGAGACGCCTGATCTTTTCTGCAGTGGGTGTAAGTTCTGTAGTGCCGACGATCATATCGGTTGCCTTGGCAGCAGCGAGATGGTGGCTTACCGGGCAGATACCGCACAGCCGCTGCACCAGAACCGGCAGTTCCCAGTAGGGCCGGCCCTGGATGAATTTTTCGAAACCACGAAATTCGGAGATATGAAGCCGTGCCTGCTTGATGTTCAGGTTTTCATCCTGCAGCAACGTGACCTTACCGTGACCTTCGACACGGGTCAGCGGATTGATGACGATCCGCTCCAGGTCTTCCGGGTTGTTAGCAGTTTCCAGCTGTGATGTGGTTTTGTCTGATGACATCTCGTTATCTCTTTTCGCTGTTAGTGTAACTTAATCATAATGGATCAATGAATACGGAAAAGTTATTTCTTCACCGGCCAGTATCTCATTCAGGAATGTCCATAATGTATCTGCAGATGGTGGACAGCCGGGAAGAAAGTAATCGATCTTGACCACTTCGTGTATCGGGTGAACTTTGTCCAGCAGCAACGGCAATTCAGGGTCATCCGGTATATGTGGGTTCTCGACACCGATGCCATTGATATAGGCTTCTTCCAGGCACTCTTTGAGTTCGAACTGATTGCGCATGGCGGGGACGCCGCCGTTGACAGCACAGGCACCGACGGCAACCAGTATCTTGCAGTGCCGGCGAAAGTCTCGTAGTACTTCGACGTTCTCAGCATTAGCCACGCCGCCTTCGATGAGACCGATGTCACATTGGCCGACATTCTTGATATCGGTTATCGGTGAACGGTCAAACTCCACCAGTTCGACCAGCTGTAGTATGCGCTCGTCGATATCCAGAAATGACATATGGCAGCCAAAGCAGCCGCACAGTGCTGCGGTGGCGATCCGTGGTTTCTGATTGTCAGGATTGTTTTCTGTCATGGTGCTCAATCTCAGTCGTTACCTTTGCTCTGCGGGTTGTTCGCGATTGCTACATCACCGACGACGCTGATAGGTTTGTTGTCATACAGGCGTTCACCGATGGGCTGATCATAACCGACATGCTTCGGCAGTATTGCTCCTACCGGACAGACGGTGACTGCTTTGTCACTGGCGGATAGTTTGCTATCACCCAGTTTGCCGCTGGCAGAATTTATTACCAGGTGGCTGTCCATCCCGCGACCAGTGATAGAGAAGACATCCTTCCTGTCGATATCACGGCTCGCTTTGACGCAGAGTTCGCACAGTATGCAGCGGTTGAAATCGATGGCGAAAACCAGGTGCGATGCATCGAGCGTACGCTTCGGAAAAAAATGCGTGTAGTGCGGGCTCAGCATGCGCGTGTAATAAGCCACTGCCTGCAGCTGGCAGGCACCGCTTTTTTCGCAGCCCGGACAGACATGATTGCCTTCGACGAATAGCATCTGCAGGATATTTCGCCGCTGATCCATGATGGTCTCGGAGCTGTTATCGACTTCCAAGTCTTCTGCAGCGGGCAGGGTACAGGCACTGAAGTGACGGCCGTTTACATCGACCACGCAGACCCGGCAACTGCCATGGGGTGTGAATTCAGGGTTGTGGCAGAGGTGCGGGATATACTCACCGGCCCTGAGTGCGGCATCCATGACGGTATCACCATCCTGAAATGGGATGCTTTTTCCATCCAGCTTGAATTTTTTTCCACTGCTCATGATTCATCCTGTTCGGCTGTATTTAGTAATGGTTCGTATCCGATATGAGCTTCTGCATCGTCACGTCCGGTGATCTGTCTGGATTCTTCCAGCGCTGCGTCCAGGTCAAACGAGGGTTCGAAGCCCCTGTTGGCAAGACGTTTAGAATATATTTCCGGAAACTTTTCCAGGGTATCGAGTACTGGTTTTGGTGCAGTAACACCGAGGCCGCAATGGCTGTTCTGCTGCATGACGAGTCCGATATTCTCCATCTCCTTGAGATCGCCGCGTGTGGCATGGCCGACCAGAACTTTATCGACCAGGTTTTTCAGTAATGCTCCGCCGACCCGGCATGGTGTACAGAAGCCGCAACTTTCATGGCAGAAGAAATGGCTGAAGTTCTGAACCATGTCCAGCATATCACGTTGCTGGTTGAATACCATGAATGAGCCGCCTGTGGAGAGATCTTCAAAAGCGATGCTTCGCTCGAACTCCTGTGCTGGAATAGTCGATCCGGCCGCACCAGCGACCTGTACCGCCTGCGTATCTTTAGCGCCGCAGTCTTCGAGTATCTGCTTGACGGAAACACCAAAGGGATATTCATATATCCCGGGACGTGCACAGTCACCGCTGATACTCAGCAGCTTGGTGCCTGCAGATTCACTGGTACCGATGGAGCGGTACCAGTCTGCACCGAATACCGAAATCTTGGCTGCCGCAACAAAAGTTTCGACATTATTAACCACGGTTGGCCGATTACGAAAACCACTGGTCACAGGAAACGGTGGACGCTTGCGGGGAATGCCTCGTTTGCCCTCAAGTGATTCGATGAGTGCGGATTCTTCACCGCATATATAGGCGCCGGCGCCGAGATGGATGTCTATATCGAAATCGAAGCCTTGCTGACCGCAGATGTTTTTACCGAGCAGGTTAGTGTCGCGTCTTTTCTTCAGCACCCGCTCCAGGCGATCGAGTAAATATCGGTATTCGCCGCGCAGATAGACATAGCCTTTTTTCGCACCGATGATACCGGCGCAGAGAGTCATGCCCTCGAAGACATTATCTGCGAAACTGTTTAAAAGTATGCGGTCTTTGAAAGTGCCAGGTTCGCCTTCATCAGCATTGCATACCACGTAATGTTCTGCAGCATTCGTATCCCGGCAAAAGCGCCATTTGAGCGCTGTCTTAAATCCGGCGCCGCCACGACCGCGTAAACCGGACTGTTCTAGCGTCGTTAGCAAGGTATCGCTGTCATTTGCCAGCAACGACTCAATGGCACTGCCATTGATGATCTTGTCGTCGAGCAAGATATCGCTGCGTTGGATGTTGTCTCGTATATCGAAGAATGATGGCGGCCAGTCGGATAGCGGGGTGTTGGCTTCGATCAGTTCGGCAATGTTGCTGATCCGGTCTTCATCCAGGCCGGAGACGGCGATACCATTCACCAGTAGAGCAGGGCCCTGATCACAGATACCGGTGCAGGACGTTACGTCGACCGACACCCGGCCATCAGCCCTGGGAGTGCCAGGTTCGATTTCGAGTTTTTTACAGAGATTATCGATCAGCGACTGGCTGCCGAGCATGCGATCTGTAATGCTATCGCTGAACAGGATGTCGAAGTCACCGCGTGCTTCACGGTGCAGGAAAGTGTAGAAATCGACAACACCGTATATCTGTACTGCAGGCATATGCAGCTTGCTGGAAAGTAACTCGACGGTATTCTCAGGGATATATGAATAATGCTGCTGGATCGCGCACAGGTGCTGCAGCAGGTATTCAGGGGAATCATCTGTGCCGGATAGCAACCCTGTTATGAAGCTCTCAGTGTTCTTCATTCGTTTTATTAGCCTCAAGTTAATCTAAATCCTTGCTAACGAGGACCTGATATCTGCATATCAGTCAAATACCAGGGTCCAGCAAATACTAATCCCGCTCATGGAGATATCAATCTCATTTTGCTAGCATGGGATATCACAACAGCTTAATAGTACCATCGGTATTGATAAAAAATATGATCAAGGTCAAAAAAATTCGTGGCTATCTTTCTGTTTTATTTCTCCTGTCTTTACTGCCGCTTACTTCTGTGCAGGCTTCAGATAGTGTTGAGGGTCAGCAGGATCCTGATTCAGTGGTGTGGTATG
>CBDUKK010000129.1:0-5567 GCA_965367795.1 uncultured Gammaproteobacteria bacterium | reverse complement strand
TTCGTCTTCTTTACAAACTACGAAAGCCGAAAAGCAGGCCATATTGCTGTAAATGCAAACGTCAGCCTGTTATTTCCCTGGCACATCCTCGGACGACAGGTAAAGATAACCGGACAGGCAGAAAAGATTCCGACTTCAGAATCTTTACAGTATTTTGTTACAAGGCCACGTGGCAGCCAGATCGGTGCCTGGGCATCGAATCAGAGTCAGATGATCAATTCCCGCTCTATCCTTGAGTCCATGGTCGACAAGATGAAACAGAAATATGAAAACCGGGAAGTTCCGCTACCGCCATTCTGGGGAGGCTATCGAGTAATCCCGAAAACGTTAGAATTCTGGCAGGCAAGAGAGAGTCGTCTGCATGATCGTTTTATATATGGTAAAGATGAGAAAGGTGAGTGGAGAAGTGATCGACTTGCCCCGTAGTCGCTCATAACCCGTCAGCTACAACAAGAACGCTTCATCGATAGGGTGATATATTCCAGCAGCATCTATAAGTGAGTTCGCTGTCAGTGCCGGCACACCGTATACTTCTGTATTGATACCGTAATCATTGGTTATTTTATCGAGTAACAGGTCGAAGTCTCCGTCACCCGAGAGTAATACCACGGTATCAACCTCGGTGGCAGCCTCCATTACATCGATGCTAATACCGACATCCCAGTCACCTTTTGCAGAACCGTCACTGCGCTGTATGTAAGGCTTAAGCTTTATAGTAAAGCCGATATGCCTGAGGACATCCTGAAATTTTTTCTGTCGATCATCATCACGCTGGATAGCATAAGCATTCGCAATGATGATCTTGCCCTGTCGGGATAATTCTTCCCAGAATTTCCTGTAATTAAACTGTCTTCCATAGGTATCACGAGTCGTGTAATAAATATTTTGTACATCGACGAATACGGCAATTTTTTTCACTTTATAGATTCCTGAGCTTGAGTCAGTCTTGTAGACGCCGGATTATACAGAATAGTATTCAAGCCTAACGCATCCCTCGTTTGTATGATTATATATGATATTGGTCAATGCTACTGATGAGACATACTGTTACACTGCAACCAATAAGGAGTGAAAGCCATTATTTGAAGTATTGGCTTCAGAACGTCTTTAATCTCTCAATTGTAAAAAAATAAACTGGAGTTATAAATCATGAATTCAAAAATCAAAACTGCTATCGGAAGCGTTTTACTATCAGTCGCTGTTGCATCTGCACCGAATGTTTTTGCTAAAGGCGGCGGCGGTCAAGGTGGAGGATATAATAAAGGCGGCCAGGGAGGAGGCTACGATCAGGGTTATGGTCGTGGTGGTCAGGGCGGTTACGGACAGGGAGGCCAGGGTTACAGTCGTGGCGGCCAAGGTGGCCAGGGCGGTTATGGTCAGGGTGGCCAGGGTTACGGTCGTGGCGGCCAAGGCGGACAGGGTGGTTATGGACAGGGTGGTCAGGGTTATGGGCCAGGAGGACAAGGCGGTCAGGGCCGCTATGGACAGGGTGGTCAGGGAAGTGGCGCAGGAAACCAGGGCAATCCTAACCAGTATCAGCATCAGTACCGTTATCGTAATGGCAGTGGTATGGGAAGTGGTGGCCAGGGAGGTCAGCAGATGGCTCCACAACCAGCGCCTGCTCCAGCTCCAGCTCCAATAATACCTGAAGGCACATAGGCTCTACTGTCTTTCGGCTCTACTGTACTTCTAAGGGCCACAAACCAAAACGGCAACCAAAATATGGTTGCCGTTTTTTATTCACCATTACTATTTCTATGATGCTTTGCGTTTACCCTGGTCTAATTCCTGACTAGCCAGGTATTCTTCATAACTACCACGGAAATCAATAAGACCTTTTGGTGTCATTTCGATAACTCGTGTAGCCAGTGACGATACGAATTCACGGTCATGACTGACGAAGAACAGGGTGCCCGGATAATTCTCCAGTGCCAGGTTCAGAGATTCGATGGACTCCATATCGAGATGGTTAGTCGGCTCATCCATCAGCAGGATATTATTTTTCTGCAACATCAGCTTACCGAATAGCATACGTCCCTGTTCACCACCTGAGATAACGCTAACTTTTTTGTTGATATCATCAGATGAGAACAGCAGACGTCCCAGCGTTCCGCGTATAGACTGTTCGTCATCGCTGTCTTTTCCCCAATAACTCATCCAGTCGATCAATGTTTTATCTTCTTCGAAGTCAGATGCATGGTCCTGCGCATAATAACCAAGCTGAGCGTTCTCAGACCATTTTACCGAACCTGCCGACGGCTCCAGATCACCATACAGGCATCTCAGCAAGGTGGTTTTACCGATACCGTTAGGGCCGATGATAGCGACGCGCTCGCCGACCTCTACCATCATATCGAGATTTGCGAAAAGGTAATCACCATCTTCATAGCTCTTGGCCAGACCTTCCACTTCAAGTGCCAGACGGTGAAGTTTTTTCTCTTCTTCAAATATGATGTATGGATTTTGCCGGCTGGATGGTTTCACTTCTGCAAGCTGAATCTTGTCGATCTGCTTGGCACGAGATGTCGCCTGCTTGGATTTTGATGCGTTGGCAGAGAAGCGGCTAACAAAACTTTTCAGTTCGGCGATCTGTGCTTTCTTCTTGGCATTTTCTGACTGCAGTCGTTCTTTAACCTGTGTTGCAGCTGTCATGTATTCATCATACGAGCCCGGGTAGATACGAACTTCACCATAGTCCAGATCAGCCATGTGCGTGCAGACACTGTTCAGGAAATGACGGTCGTGCGAGATGATGATCATGGTACAGTTACGGGCATTAAGAGTGTCTTCCAGCCAGCGGATGGTATTGATGTCCAGGTTATTGGTCGGCTCGTCTAACAACATGATGTCAGGTTCAGAGAACAGTACCTGTGCCAGCAGCACACGCAGCTTCCAGCCTGGTGCAACTTCGCTCATCGGGCCGTAGTGCTGTTCGCTCGGGATACCGACACCCAGTAATAGTTCTCCGGCACGTGCTTCTGCAGAGTAACCATCCATTTCCGCAAATTCTGCTTCCAGGTCACCGGCACGGATACCGTCTTCTTCGCTCATCTCTGGATTAGCGTAGATCGCGTCTTTTTCAGATTTGACCGCCCATAGTTCTTCGTGACCCATGAGAACGGTGTCGATGACATTGAATTCTTCATAAGCGAACTGATCCTGTTTCAACTTACCGATACGTTCGTTTGGATCCTTTGACACGTTACCGGCAGTCGGCTCCAGGTCACTCCCCAGGATTTTCATGAAGGTCGATTTACCGCAGCCATTAGCACCTATCAGACCATATCGATTACCTTCGCCAAATTTCACCGAGACGTTTTCAAATAGTGGCTTGGGGCCAAATTGCATAGTTAGATTTGCAGTTATTAACATTGTTCTATTCCGAATATATTATTTGTTTTATACGATATTAAATAATTGTGGATTCATATTCCACGGCAGTCTGCTAGGCAGCATCCCTGGTACGATTATGATTATTCGTACGCTTTTTATTGTTGGAATTTTTGCTCCACGGAGATGATTTGTTTCCTGCCGTATTACCAGCAGAAGTATTCCTCCTGGCATTTTTCCCCGGCCTGCCAGCTTTGCTACGAGGCGCTCGTTTCTGTTGTTGCTGACCGCGTCCTTTATTGATCGGTTCTGCCTTGATAGATGGATCAGGTTCATAACCATCGATCACGTCTTTAGGGATCTCGCGCTTGATGAGCTTCTCGATGTCCTTCAGCAGTTTCAGCTCATCGACGCAGACCAGTGACATGGCTTCACCTTCGTTGCCGGCACGACCGGTACGGCCGATTCGATGTACATAATCCTCCGCGACATTGGGTAACTCATAATTGACGACATGTGGCAGCTGGTCTATATCGATACCGCGTGCAGCGATGTCGGTCGCGACCAGTACTCGCACTTTGCCGGCTTTAAAGTCGGCCAGTGCACGGGTTCGCGCCCCCTGGCTTTTGTTACCGTGGATCGCAGCAGCGGTAATACCATCCTTATTGAGTTGTTCGGCGAGTCGATTAGCACCGTGTTTGGTACGGTTGAAAACCAGTACCTGCTGCCAGTTGTTCGAACCTATCAGGAAGGAGAGTAGTTCACGTTTACGATTCTTGTCGACGGGGTGTATGACCTGCGTTACTGTGTCGGTTGCTGAGTTCTGACGAGCCACTTCGATGAGCGCCGGATTATTCAACAGTCCATTGGCAAGTTTTTTAATGTCATCGGAAAAAGTGGCTGAGAACAGTAATGTCTGCTTCTTCTTAGGAACCAGGGCCAGTACCTTTTTGATATCGTGAATAAAACCCATGTCTAACATGCGGTCAGCTTCATCGAGTACCAGGATATCGACATGTGAGAGATCGACAGAGCGTTGACCGACATGATCGAGCAGACGACCCGGCGTTGCCACCAGTATATCGACGCCTTTGATCAGCTTCATCTTCTGTGGGTTGATGCTGACACCGCCAAATACGACCGTAGAACGCAACGCCAGGTGCTTGCCGTAATCACGGACACTATCTGATACCTGTGCCGCCAGTTCACGGGTTGGAGTGAGTATCAGTGCACGCAGCGGACGTCGTCCTTTACGTGGCACATCAGTCTCTACCAGTCGTTGTAGTAAGGGCAGGGTGAAACCTGCGGTTTTACCGGTACCTGTCTGCGCGCCACCCATCAGGTCGCGACCTTGCAGGACAACAGGAATAGCCTGTTTCTGTATCGGGGTGGGAGAGCTATAACCTTTTTCAGATACAGCACGGAGTAATTCAGCCATAAGGCCGAGGGATTCAAATGACATTGTAATATTCTCTAAGGGATCGGCCCGCCCAATACAATTAAGTCTGGGTCGGTCCAGGCGGAAACGTGTTATTTCCAGGATAAGCGGTAATGGATTACTGCTCTAATAAAAAAGGTGCAGACCGAAGTGCACCAGAAGTTGAGCAGGGATTATACATGAACTTACTCGATAATTGTGACTAAATATTAATATTTACTAATATGGAGCATCTTAACTGTCTAGCGTTATCAGTATTTCACGCATTATCCTATTGACTCGTGTGCGCTTAGCGGATAGTTTGCACGGCGAATTTATCATAACTCACAACACCCCAGGAAATATCTATGAAAAACCTTGCACGTTCAATACTTGCTGTCACCACATTATTCTTCGTAATAACCAGTACCCTGTATGCTGCTGATAATTCACCGGTACTGTCTCGTATTCAGAAATCCGGGAAGCTGGTTCTCGGTACATCCGGAAGCATGCCGCTGATGTCTGAAAAGACCATGACAGGTGAGGTCATCGGTTACGATATCGATATGGCAGATGCCCTGGCTGAAAGCATGGGTGTAGAACTGGTAACCAAAGTTCTACCTTTCGAAGAACTGATACCAGCACTGGAAAGTGGCAAGGTTGATATCGTGCTATCAAATATGACGATGACTGTAGATAGAAATATGCGTGTTGCTTTTGTCGGCCCGTATTTCGTTTCAGGAAAATGTCTGGTCACAAAAGAAGAGGCCATGGCTAAAGCTGACGAACCTGCAGACTTGAAAGATGCCGACCTGACCAT
>CBDUKK010000128.1:0-5584 GCA_965367795.1 uncultured Gammaproteobacteria bacterium | reverse complement strand
CCGCTGCCGCCACCGATGGCGATTAGATCATAATGTGTTGTGTTCATAATCATTGCCCCTGTATTGAGGTATTTTAATAACTGCCAGCTGATCGAGATCAGCTGGCATTGACTGCCGGGTTGTTACGCTGCATCCTGCAGCTTGTCAGCAAGGTAAGTCTCCAGCTCTTCAGAACCGCCGATGCGTTCACCATTGATAAATACCTGTGGTACCGATGAGGTATCTGAAACGGCGCGTATCGTAGACTCGCTGAAGTCGCGGTTAAGTACCAGTTCTTCAAACGCGATGCCGGCATCATGTAACAGGCCCTTGGCACGGACACAGTATGGGCAGCCTTCGCGGCTAAATACTGTTACGTCCAGCGGTGTCACAGCGTCCGGTGCGATATGCGCCAGCATGGTGTCAGCATCTGACACTTCGAACGGATCGCCTGGCAGGTCTGGCTCGATGAACATCTTCTCGATGACGCCGTCTTTCACCAGCATAGAGTAGCGCCATGAGCGGTCACCGAAGCCGATATCGTTTTTTGGTACCAGCATGCCCATGCCCCGGCTGAAGTCACCGTTGCCATCCGGGATGAAAGTGACATTGTCGGCTTTCTGCTCGCTGCGCCATTCGTTCATCACGAAAGCATCGTTCACCGATATACAGACCACCTCATCCACACCGTGCTGTTTCAATGTCGGTGTTAGCTGGTTGTATCGAGGCACATGTGTCGATGAGCATGTCGGCGTGAAAGCACCCGGCAGTGAGAACACGACCACGGTTTTGCCTTTGAAAATCTCATCAGTCGTTATATCAATCCATTCGTGGTTGTTACGGGTATGGAAAGTAACCTGTGGTATTTTCTTGCCTTCTAAACTGTCAAACATTGTATTTCTCCGTCAATAAGTTGAGGTGTTATCTAAATAAATCTTTCCTGGCCGGTACCTGTACTGGCCACGGGGAAGATTATCTGCTAATTCTTGGTATAGGTAAAATCGTTTATATCTAACATGATGATAGATAATAACTATCGGTTCTATCAACAGCAGGATTATGAGACGGGTCGTGTTATTCGGGGCCTGTGAGCCTGGTGTTTTCTTCTCGGTAAAGAGCCAGGCTATTATCTCCTGGCAGCTGAGGACCTTGCTGATCGATATGCTCTGTCTGCATTGATAAGGACTGGCTAATCACTTACACGATTACGGCCTTTCGATTTGGCTCTGTATAAAGCTTTATCGGCAGATTTCAGGACATCCCAGGGTGATGAAGCGCCACTCATCGAATCTGCTACGCCGATAGATACGGTGACTTTTACGGCTTTCTTTTTCTTCGGCCTGGATCGGTTATCACTCTTTCTTCGGCTCGCGCGGTTGATGATAAATGGCGTGCTGGCTATGGTTTCACGGAGTTCTTCCAGATGGTGTTTAGCTTCTTCGCTGTCCTTGCCATTAAATATGATTGAAAACTCTTCTCCGCCATATCGGTAGCAAGTGCCGCCACCGGTCACCCTGTTCATCTTTGTTGCGATCATGCGTAGTACCGCATCGCCGGTATCGTGTCCGTAACTATCGTTGAATTTCTTGAAGTGGTCGACATCCAGCATGGCTACGGTATATGTGCCGCCCATCTTTTGGAATTTTTCACGCAGGGCACGTCGTGCAGGCAGCTCGGTCAGTTCATCCAGGTAAGCCATTCGCCAGGATTCCTGCAGTACCGCATAAAGGCACATCAACAGCGCAGTGCTGCTGAATACATTCAGACTACGGTCGGCATCACCGAAGTGAAGCTGGACGATCAGCATGACCAGAACGCCTAGTCCTGCTGACATATGGGGTGATGGCCGGAGAAAGTAAAGCACGAGCATCGACATGACGACCGTTACAGAGATGAATAATACTGTCTGTGTCTGCTGTGTCCAGTCAAAATAACGGCCAGGCAGCCAGTCAGTTAGCAGGACATGGCGAAGCCATTCAGGTGACATGTTCGCCGTTATTATTGAAAACACGATAGCTGATAATAGTATCGCATGGGCGGGTATCGCCCTTATGCTGATGATTCCCCGGTCCGGCAGTATGGTTAATGCCAGCAACAACAGCGGTAAAAAGCTGGACAGCAGTGCATAGCTGAGGCTCGTCTGTGCAAGTTCCAGGCCGAGGACGATATTGGCAGTTGCAACGAGTAGTGTATAAAAGAATACCGAGCTACGGTTGAAATGCATAGATAAGCTGGCGACCAGAACGGCAAGCACGATAGGGAGAAAGATGATCCCATTCAGGATGGCCTGTGGCAGGTGGTCATATTTCTGGTAGCTATAGATTGACAGTGCTAGCAGGATCAGGATAGGGATGAGGTTTCTAATCGAACGCATTGAGGGGCTTGTCTATGTCTCTGGACGACGTCTGTTTCTAGAGGTGGTTTTAATATAGATGAATTATAGATCGTATAAGATCTTTTGTGAGATTGATTGCCTGCCCGGTAGTGTGCTTGAATGGCCGTTGACGGGTGACAGGTTCAGAAAGTAAAAAATGATAAAAGCAGATCAATTACCATTCGATGAAAGCTGGGCAGATGCGTTACTGCCGGAGTTCGATAAAGATTACATGCGTTCACTCAAGGCCTTCCTGAGAGAGGAAAAAGATAAGGGCAAAGTCATCTTGCCGCATTCGTCGTTGTGGTTTAATGCGCTGAAAAGTACGCCGCTGGATAAGGTAAGGGTGGTGATACTGGGGCAGGACCCTTACCCGACACCGGGGCACGCGCATGGCCTGTGTTTTTCGGTGATGCCGGAAGTGCGCCCACTACCAAAATCACTGATCAATATCTTTCAGGAACTGGATGATGATCTCGGCATAAAAAATCAGAATGGTAACCTGCAGCGCTGGGCGGACCAGGGTGTGCTGCTGTTGAACAGTGTGCTGACCGTCGAGCGCGGGCTGGCTAACTCGCACCAGGGCAAGGGCTGGGAGATATTTACCGATAAAGTCATCTCGGTGGTAAACGGGCTTGAGTCTCCTGTGGTCTTCGTGCTGTGGGGAGCCTATGCGCAGAAAAAAGGCGCAGTGATAGATGTCGCGCGTCACCTGGTTATCCGCGCACCTCATCCATCCCCGTTATCAGCCTATCGTGGGTTTTTCGGCAGCCGGCCGTTCTCGAAGATCAATGAGTTCCTGAAAGCGAGTGGACGTGCCGAGATCGACTGGACGGTGTAGTCGATAATACGCCCGGGCGTCGAGTCTAAGCTGTTACCTGGATGCAGAGTCACACGGGTTCGTAACTTACAGTAATCTTTTTATCTGCTATCTCTTTCAGGTTGATAGTGGCTGGACACAGGCCCACCCTTGCAGTGATAGACTTCACCTTTTCTATATCCGCCGTTCCCTTTATCAGCTTACCGGTAAACTCTGAATACAGTGATTCGATGCTCCTGTGTTCGTCGGTAACGATGGTGATCAGTGCTTCCGCTGAAGTCATCGCCAGGCCGTATTCGGTAGAATTACTTCTGAAGAACATGTGCTGACAGGACAGGATGGAATAGATAAAAACATCGAACCCCGGGCTATAGGTATCGAGTATCAGCTCCTGCCATTCGTCATCGACAAGGTGTTCGACATGCAGGCTGTCGACCTTGTTTTCATCGCCGCTGTAGTGGCAATGCATTATCATCTGAAAAGTAAACCCGCTCATCTTGTGCTCGCTTGTAGTGTAGATGTTCTTTTATACACCGGATTTTGAGAAGGCGTGATGATATAAGTCAATACAGGTAGCTCAGATAGTATGCATTATTACTATCGATAATCGGTATGGATTATTAATACAATGACGGCTGTTTAGTTATATTATTGTCAGTGTCTGATACAGGTTTCTGGTCCAGGGCCATGAGGAAGAGAATACAGCGCCTTCTCGATGAGATAGAGAGTGAGTACAGGTTTACCCGTGGTATGACCGGTAAGGCCATGCTCGGCCCAGAGGTAAAGCAGGCTATATCAAATACACCACGGGACAAGTTCGTTCCACTAGCAAGTATCGACAGCGCGTTTGATAACCATCCGTTACCGATTGGACATGGTCAGACCATCTCGCAGCCCTATATCGTGGCGATCATGACGGATCTGCTCGAGCTTGAAAGCGATGATGTGGTGCTGGAGATCGGCACAGGATCCGGCTACCAGGCCGCTATACTCTCGCAGCTATGCCGACAGGTGTATACCATCGAATATATTGAAGAGCTGGCTGACCTGGCGCGGGCCCGGTTTCAACGGCTGGGCTATGACAATATAGTAACCAGGTCAGGTAACGGCTTTGACGGCTGGTCGGAACATGCGCCTTATGATGGCATAATCGTCACAGCGGCAGCGACGCAGATACCCGGGCCACTGATAGAGCAGCTTAAGGCAGGTGGGCGAATGGTCATCCCGGTAGGGCGTACGTATTCACACCAGGCGTTGAAACTGGTCATCAAAAATCAGCAAGGCGACATCGATATCAAAGATATACTGAGTGTTGTTTTCGTACCTTTCCAGGGAGAACGAAATGAGTAGTGATCTGAAAATTGGTCTGGCGCTTGGCAGCGGATCTTCACGCGGCTGGTCACATATCGGCATCATCAATGAGTTGTCCAAGCTCGATATCGAGCCCGATATCGTCTGTGGTACCTCTGTCGGGGCCATGGTTGGTGCTGCCTATGCCATGGGTAATATCGATAAACTGGAGGAATGGGCACGTTCGCTGACCAAGTTTGATGTGGCGAAATTTCTCGATATCAATACGTCGATGACGGGATTTGTCCATACCGAAAGGTTTCATAGTTTCTTGAACGAATATATTGCCAGTGACGAAGATAATATCGAAGACCTTTCAAAGGTGTATGCAGCGGTGTCAACTGACCTGGAAAGTGGAAGAGAGATCTGGTTAACAGAAGGCTCACTGATACAGGCCGTGTGGTCATCGATGGCGCTGCCGGGTCTTTTTCCTGCGATCAGGCATGGTGACCGCTGGCTGGCTGACGGTGGACTGGTCAACCCGGTACCGGTTTCGGTCTGCCGTGCACTGGGAGCCGATATCGTCATCGCTGTTAATTTAAACGGTGATATTGTCGGAAAACATATCGATAGAGCAGGCGCAAAAGTGATAGAGAAAAAAATGAATTCTGGTTTCACTAAAAAGATAACAGACATGGTAAAAGAATATACCAACCTGTCATTTTTAAATGGTGATGAAGATGAGGAGCAGCCACCAGGGCTGCTGAACGCTATCGCCGCCTCGGTCAATATCACCCAGGACAGGATAACCCGCAGCCGCATGGCGGGGGATCCACCAGATATCGTTTTCTCACCCAAGCTATCAGATATTGGCCTTCTCGAGTTGTACCGGGCCAGTGAAGCGATAAGTGAGGGACGGCGATGTGTACAGAGAAAGCTGTCCGAGATCGAATATGTGATGGATTCGATGTCATGAGTCTTTATTTACCTGTACTGGCGTAAGTACCACCATTCGAACAATCGTTTTGTCCAGTGCAGCAGGATGGTTCCAGGCAACATAAAGTGCTTGTTCTCGGTACGTGAGACCATCATGCCTTTATCATTGCTGTCGACGATACAGA
>CBDUKK010000127.1:0-5594 GCA_965367795.1 uncultured Gammaproteobacteria bacterium | reverse complement strand
CTTCTATCTGTTAGTCTAGTCCAAAATGCAGTTGCTCATGCTAATTGTGACCGAATGCCAGCTTTTCCGTTCACGCTAAAAAGCACCGGCTCAAAACCGTGGTAATTATGTTGATCGCTCAACAGAACTCGGACAGTATTTTTAATGCCTTATCCATCACCTGTTTAGAGGTATAAAAATGAGGTGAGAAACGGATGCCGTCACCGCGGCAGGCGCAGATGACATTGTTATCCTGTAGATGCTGATACAGCGCTATGTTATCAACATCATTTTTCTGGAAGGTGATGATGCCGGCATAACGACCGGGTCCGGTCGGAGTTAATACCGTGATCCCTGGCAGCTCGCGTAAGCGCTCCACCAGGTACGTAGCATTCTCGATGAGCTTCGCCTGGATATTCTCGATACCGATATCCAGCAGCAGTCCGAGTGATGCATTGAGCGCCGCTATGCCCATCATGTTCGGGCTGCCGCTCTCGAAGCGCTGTGCTGTCTCTGCTATCTGCACCCGGTCATGCTTATGAGAAAAATCAAACGCGTCTTTGAGCATGTGCCAGCCATACTGTCGTAGCTGTAATAACGGCTGCACCGACTTGCGGCAATAGAACAATGCGGTTCCTTCCGGGGCACACATCCATTTATGGCCATCTGCTACCACGAAATCAGCATGACAGGCCTGGGCGTCGAACACTATCGCACCTAACGACTGGATAGCATCGACACAGAACAGCGTATCGTTTTGCCTGCAGGCCTTGCCGATACGGTTTAGATCAAGTCGTAAGCCACGTGCATATTGCACTGAGCTGCAACTCAGCAAGCGCGTATGTTCATCGATGGCATCGATCAGCGCCTGCTCGGGTTTATCGATATCCTGCACAGGCACCATCCGTAGTTCTACACCCTGTGACTCCAGTGCCTGCCAGACGACCTTGTTGGATGGGAACTCCTCGGCAGGAACGACGATATTTTCGCCCGCATTAAATCTTAGGCCCTGCGCGACAAGCGAGAGGCCTTCTGACGTGTTTTTCAAAATCGCTATCTCGTCAGAGGATTCGGCGTTGATCAACTGCACCAGTTTTTGTTTTAATTGTTGCTCGGTTTTCAACCATTGATCATAATTCTGTGAGCCAACCGAGGCGTTCTCATCAGCAAAAGCGATCACGGCATCGCGGGTAACTTTCGGCCAGGGTGCGACGGCCGCATGATTGAGGTGAATGATGTGTTCATCGAGCTGGAAATATGAGTTCATATACTGCAATCTACCATGAAATATAAAACACTGGCACAAAGTATGGGCAACTATAATGGGCACTGAGATAGAACGTAAATTTTTAATGAAAAACGATGACTGGAAAGCGCATGTCACAGAGACGCACCTGATCAAACAGGGGTACCTGCAGAGTGGGCTGGACCCATCACAGAGATCGTCTGTGCGTGTTCGCATCAGCAATAAGCAGGCGAACATCAATGTGAAAAGCGCCGAGCTCTCAGCCGTGCGCCAGGAATTCGAATATGAGATACCGCTGCACGACGCTGAACAGATGCTGATGACATTGTGTAACGGACCGATCATCGAAAAAACACGGTATTACGTACCTTATGGGTCCCATCTATGGGAAGTCGATGTATTCAGTGGTGCTAATACAGGTTTAGAGATGGCTGAGGTTGAACTCGTGAGTCTGGATGAACATTTTGAGCATCCAGACTGGCTTGGGCAGGAAGTCAGCCATGATGAACGTTATTACAATAATTACCTGGTAAAAACACCATATAGCAACTGGAGCAGTTAAAACTTTGTTACAATGTCCTGATAACTCACTGTGTAATGCTATTTTAAATGTCTGATAGTAGTAACAAAACACCAATTAAAGTTCTCATCGTAGATGACCACGACCTGGTACGTTTTGGCTTCAAGAGCCTGCTGGGTACACAGCTTGGTATCGAGGTTGTCGAGACGCTTAGCAGTGGTGAAGCTGCCATCAGCTGGTGTCGTGACAACAGGGGTAACGTCGATGTCATCCTTATGGATGTCAATATGCCGGGTATCGGTGGCATCGAAGCTACGCACCGTATTAGCAGTTCATGGCCACAGATCGGCATAATCATCGTCACCGTACACGATGATGGACCGCTCCCAAAACAGCTGCTCAATGGCGGCGCCAGGGGATACCTGACCAAAGGTAACGGTGTCGATGAGATGTTATCAGCGATCAGGGATGTGCATAGCGGTAAACACTACATCGCGAAAGATATCGCGCAGCAACTGGCGCTCTCCGTGCTGCCGGGTGAGACTAATCCTATCGATACACTCTCCATGCGTGAGATCCAGGTATTGATGATGGTCGCGCAGGGCACGCGCACACAGCAGATTTCCGAGATCCTTAATCTCAGTCCGAAAACCATCAGCACCTACCGTAAACGACTGTATGAGAAACTCGATGTCAGTTCAGATATCGAGATGCTGCACCTGGCGATGAAGCATGGTGTGCTGGACGAAAATAATATGCCAATCAAATGACCGCATAGACTTTAAATATCAATACAAAATGTTTTTGTAGGAGCGGTTTGTAAACCGCGAAACCAGGCAGTAAAAAAGTTTAAATCGGCCATAAATACTCCAGTCGCAACGTGGTCCTGCATACGATAAACGTATCTTTTTTATCACTGAACAGCAGTAAGTTACAATACAGGCATGACACCAACAGAAGAATCAAACGAACCCGGATCAATCTTTGATTCTGCTTCCTTCCTGAAGAATGTCACCAGTAAACCCGGTGTCTACCGTATGCTCGATGAAAAAGAGCAGGTCATCTACGTCGGTAAAGCCAAAAACCTGAAAAACCGATTAAGCAGCTATTTTCGGCAGACAGGGCTATCACCTAAAACCCGGGTGATGGTATCCAGGATAAACGATATCGATATCACCATCACGCATACCGAAGGTGAGGCCCTGCTGCTGGAGAGCAACCTCATCAAGGAACTGCGCCCACGTTATAACGTGCTGATGCGAGATGATAAAAGTTACCCGTATATCTTTATCTCCGACAAGTCAGCCTATCCGCGGATAGCACTGCATCGCGGCGCACGCAAGAAGAAAGGCATGTACCTGGGGCCTTACCCGAACGCCCACGCGGTCCGTGAGAGCATCAACCTGCTGCAGAAGATGTTTCTTATCCGGCAGTGTGAGGACACCACGTTTGCCAACCGCTCGCGTCCCTGTCTTCAGTACCAGATCAAACGCTGCACAGCGCCCTGTGTCGGTTACATCTCTGAAAAAGCCTATCGTAAGGATATCGATCATGCTGTCCTGTTCCTGCAGGGAAAGAGCGAACAGATCATTACCGAGCTGGTTAAAGATATGGAGAAGGCAGCAGAAAAGCAGCATTTCGAGAAAGCCGCGTTATACCGAGATCAGATCATCAACCTGCGCAAGGTTACAGAGAAACAGCACATCAGTGCCGACAGGGGCGATATCGATGTCATCGCCTGCAGTACACAGGCAGGGCAGGCCTGTGTGCAGGTGTTCTACATACGAAACGGCCTCAACCTGGGTAACCGCAGTTTCTACCCCAGCTTGCCAGAGGAGATGAATACCGCGAACATCCTGACGGCCTTCATCCCGCAGTTCTACCTGAAGCGTGACGTGCCTGGCGAGATCATCGTCTCTGATCAGCTGGCCGATAGAAAGCTGATCGAAGAAGTATTATCTGAGCAGTCGAAACACCGGGTGAAACTGACCAGCAAGGTAAGAGGCGAACGTGCAAAGTGGATAGAAATGGCATTAAATAATGCTCATAACTCATTGAAAACAAGGTTAATATCCCGGTCAGGTTTGCTCACTCGATTCGAAGCGTTACAGGAAGCACTGCAACTTGATGAAATTCCGGTACGCCTGGAATGCTTCGATATCAGCCACACACAGGGTGAAGCCACCGTCGCTTCCTGTGTCGTATTCACTCCGGAAGGTGCATTTAAAACGGATTATCGGCGCTACAATATCACCGGTATTACCGGCGGTGATGATTACGCGGCGATGAAGCAGGCGCTGGAGAGACGTTTCAGGCCATCAAAATCAAAAGATCAAAAACTGCCGGATATCCTGTTCATCGACGGCGGTAAGGGCCAGCTCAAACAGGCCATCGAAGTCTTCGAGCAACTGGAGATCGACTCGGTACTGCTCATAGGTGTAGCCAAGGGTGAGGGCCGCAAAGCCGGGCTGGAAAAACTCATCTTCAGCGACGGCCGGCCGGATCTCTATCTCACCATAGAATCAGCTGCGCTCAATCTCATCCTGCAGGTAAGGGATGAGGCGCACCGTTTCGCCATCAGTGGTCATCGTGCACAACGGGCGAAGAAACGCCGGACCTCGCCGCTGGAGGGTATATCCGGTCTGGGTCCGAAACGCAGGCAGACTTTATTGAAACATTTTGGCGGAATTCAGGGAATAACACAGGCAGGCATCGAAGATATTGCTAAAATACCCGGAATAAGTAAGAAACTGGCCCAGGATATCTATGGCCAGTTTCATGCTACCGATTAATCAGACACAATAGAAAACATAAAATTAACGTCATTACGAGCGAAGCGCGGCAAATTCTGTAAGTGCATACCTGGCTTCAGAATATTGCTTCATACCTCGCAATAACACAGACCTATGAACGTACCAAATACAATTACTACTTCACGTATCGTATTGATACCGGTTTTCATCGCTGTTTTCTATCTTCCCTTTGACTGGGCGCCAGCACTGGCTACCTTCGTCTTCTGGTTCGCAGCCATCACCGACTGGTTCGATGGTTACCTGGCGCGAAAGCTAAATCAGCAGTCCGCAATCGGCGCATTCATCGACCCGCTGGCAGACAAGCTGATGGTGATAACCGCGCTTGTACTGATACTGTCGAAAGACCCGGAGAATAACTGGCTGTTATTCTCATCGCTGATCATCATCTGGCGTGAGATCCTGATATCTTCGCTGCGGGAATGGATGGCGGGCATGGGCAAAGGCGACGTTGTCGCGGTCTCATTCATCGGTAAAGCAAAAACCACGGCACAGATGCTTGCCTTACTTTTCCTGATCTACCAGCAGGACCTCTTCGGATTACCGATATATACACTCGGATTAGGGCTGCTCGTCATTGCAGCGGTTTTAACAATCGTATCGATGATCGTCTACGTAAAATCAGCATGGCCGACTTTAAGTGACAGTAATTCTTAACTTTTTGGCAAAAAAATTCGGTATATTAGATATTTATCTTGACAGTAACGCAGGCATCGCTAGAATACCTGCCTGCTTACAAAGCAACGCGGGAATAGCTCAGTTGGTAGAGCGCAACCTTGCCAAGGTTGAGGTCGCGAGTTCGAATCTCGTTTCCCGCTCCAGTTTATGATAAACCCTGTACCTGTTAACAAGATGCAGGGTTTTTTCATTTATACGGACATACTTTTATCCGTATATAATGAAAAATACGCGTGTGATTACATAAGTAATCAGGTACCTTGGTAACACGCAAGTGTAAAAATAATGGCGAGTTAGGAAAGAGGTTATCCAGAGGTTTGCAAAACCTTTTAGACCGGTTCGATTCCGGTACTCGCCTCCA
>CBDUKK010000126.1:0-5657 GCA_965367795.1 uncultured Gammaproteobacteria bacterium | reverse complement strand
GTTGAAGCGTTTACCGCGTCTGTCCAGTTCGATCAGCGAATGTATAAACAGGACATCGCCGGTTCACGGGCACATGCAAAAATGCTGAATAAGATATCGGTACTCAGCGATGAAGATCTTACCGCCATCTTGAGCGGGCTCGATACAGTGGAGCAGGAGATAAGCGAAGGTAAATTTGACTGGTCGATCGCACGTGAAGATGTTCACATGAACATCGAGGCACGTTTAACGGATCTGATAGGTGATGCGGGCAAACGTCTTCACACCGGGCGCTCAAGGAATGATCAGGTCGCCACTGACATACGCCTGTATCTGCGCGAACAGATTATGTTCATTAATAATGAAATACGGCGATTACAGCATGGTATATTGGCTGTGGCCGAACGAGAAACCGATACTATAATGCCCGGGTTTACTCATTTACAGGTGGCTCAACCGGTGACTTTTGGTCATCATGTCATGGCCTGGTTCGAGATGCTAAACCGTGATGCTTCCCGGTTTACGGATTGCCAGCGACGGATGAATATGTCACCGTTAGGCGCGGCAGCGCTGGCCGGAACAAGCTTCCCGATCGACCGAGAGTTCACGGCGACAGAGCTGGGGTTTAGCGCACCGACACAGAACTCTCTCGATTCGGTCAGTGATAGAGACTTTGCCATCGAATTTTGCGCCGATGCTGCAATTTTGCTGGTGCACCTGTCTCGCATGTCAGAAGAGCTGGTTATCTGGTCTTCAGCGCAGTTTGATTTCATTGAGCTGCCAGATCGTTTCTGTACAGGTTCGTCAATCATGCCGCAGAAGAAAAACCCCGATGTGCCCGAGCTGGTTCGTGGTAAAACCGGCCGTGTGAACGGCCACCTGGTCAGCCTGTTGACCCTGATGAAGTCGCAGCCGCTGGCATATAACAAGGATAACCAGGAAGATAAAGAACCGCTATTCGATACCGTTGATACCGTATTGGGATGTCTGCGTGCTTTTGCAGATATGGTGCCGGCTATAATCTGTAAACATGACAATATGTACAGAGCGGCAAAGCAGGGTTTTTCTACCGCGACCGATCTGGCCGATTACCTGGTCCGTAAAAACCTGCCGTTTCGTGACGCACATGAAGTGGTCGGTAAAGCGGTGGCGATGGGTGTCAGTAGCGAAAAAGATTTAAGTGAGTTGACGCTTGCCGATTTGCAGCAGTTTTCAGATAAGATCGAAGCCGATGTGTTTGAGGTGTTAACCCTCGAAGGTTCAGTAGGATCACGCAATCATGTCGGTGGTACCGCGCCGGAACAGGTGAAAAAAGCTATCGCCCGGGCGCAAACTGAACTGGCTGGTAAAACATAATAGGCGTATTCTAAACAATAGAGTATATTTTTGGGAAACGATCATGTCTTTAACGCACTTTGCTCCAACGACAAGCCTGTTATGGAAGTATTTGGAAAGTATCGATATAAACCCGGAACCACTATATAAAAAGGCGGGAATTAGATCAGAGCTATTACTAAATTCAAATGCAAGAATAAACATCAATCAGGTTGATGCACTCTGGGAGCAGGCCGCTGAGATAATAGAAGATCCCTGTTTTGCTATAGACATGGCAGAGTTCTGGCATCCCTCTCATATGGGCGCCTTAGGTTATGCCTGGCTGGCGAGCTCAACTTTACGACAAGGGTTTAATCGTGCCGTCAGATACATACATGTCGTAACGGAAGATTTAAACCTGGATGTGGCAGATACACCCGCAGGATTTAAAATAAGCATAGACCTGGAAGATTCGATTTTCACCCTGCCACAGCACCATGACCTGGTGCTCAGTATAATTATGCATATGTGCCGCTTCAATTTTGGTGAAGAGTTGATTCCTACGGAAGTTAAGCTCGCTCACCCCGAACCGGCCTGCTCGAAAAAGATTACGGATTATTTTCGTACAGAGGTGCAATTTGATGCTGAACAAACCAGTTTAGCTATGGCGAGAGCAGAAGTAGACCGGGTACTACCCTCCGGCAATAAACAGATTGCCCTGATGCACGATGAGATGCTGATGCGGTATCTCGTCGAGATAAAAAAAGGCGATATCGTGCAACAGGTACAATCGATAATCCTGGAAAATTTACCAGATGGCCAGGTAACAGACCGGTTGGTGGCCAGTGAGTTAAACCTCAGTGAGCGAAGCATGCAGCGACGTTTAAAAGAACATAAAACTACATTCAGGTTCTTACTCGATGGGGTTCGTGAGATGGTTGCTAAACAATATATAGAAAACCCGATGAACCGAATGAGTGATATAGCTTTCTTACTTGGATTCTCAGAGCAGAGCGCTTTTTCCCGTGCATTTAAAAAATGGACAGGCAAGTCACCTGTTGAATATCGTAATTCACTGAATTGAGTTTACGACTTATTTAGCTCTTCATTTATTATAGATAGAACCTGTCTGGTTGCATCGCGTAGATCAGAAATAGCCTGATCAGGAACCTGCGTCGAGCCATCACGGCCGATCAGTTCGATGACTTCGGCCTTCTCGGCCAAACCGAAAGCACCGATGCTGCCACTCGCGCTTTTCATCTTGTGAGAAATATTAAATAGCGTTTCAGCATCCCGGCCTTCGATCGCGTCTTCGATCGCGCTGAGCTGTTCTGGCAGGGTTTCTATACACAGGTGTAAAACCTCTTTGAAAGTATCACCCATCATTTCTTTCATTTCAGAGAATGCAGATGCATCCATGGCAGTTTGTGGCATTATTTGTCCCTTGTTATTCAGTCTTTATGTACGCGCGAATGGGTGTCACCGACAAGCACCGCTTCTGGTACATTGGTTTTCAAAGTAGATACGATATCACCATAAACACCAGGAACGGCTTTAAAAGAAACCCATAGTGTATTGAGCTTCATATCGACGTTGGCAAATAAGACTTCATTGCTAAATTGTTTGAGTGCAAACTCGATATTAGCCAGTGTGTCTTTTATATATTGTTCGGGTTTTGTTTTTAGCTTTGGGATGATCATCAGCAAATCGCTTACCGGTCCGCCCTCTGCATCGCGTGTCGGAGCCAGCTTCCAGAGGGGTTGCGCGGGTTCGATATCGACGCTCAGTTTTAATTCTTTATTATCCATAGCTAAAACAGTTGGTGGTAAGTCCCGAAATCCTGCTATTTATTTTCGTAATGACAGTGTTTAGAAGCTGTTTAGATAATATAGCCAAAGTGATGGCTAAAGGCGAACAGTTTTTAATATTTAAATTTTCGTTGATTTACCGGAGGTTTTAAGAAAAGGCGTTAGAGGGTATCCATAAGCCATTGTCGTATATGCTGAATCTCCTCGATGCAAACGGCATGGCCCATATCGTATTCATGCCAGAGGACCTCGATATTGTACGATTCGAGTAACTCCATGCTCTGTTTACCATATTCATAAGCCACCACGTCATCCTGTCGCCCATGTGCCATAAATAACGTTGTTTCCGTACTGGTTTCGCTGATTTCATCAGCTAGCTGGTCGGGTAGGGGCATATAAGTTGATAGTGCCATTATTCCTGCGAGTGGTCGGGGATACCGGCAACCGCAATGCAGCGCGATAGCGCCTCCCTGTGAGAAGCCAGCGACGATTATACGGCTGGACTCGATACCCTCTGCTTCCTGAGCTTCGCATAACTGCCGCAGGATCTCGGAAGATTCTTTGATGCCGGCTTCATCTTCCTGATCAACGATCGAGAGACTGCTGATGTCATACCAGCCCGGCATCTGGTAACCCTGGTTAATGGTGATGGGGCGAAGAGGTGCATTTGGAAACATGAAACGAATAGCATAATGCGATGGTAATTGTAGTTGCTCGATGATCGGTACAAAGTCATTGCCGTCAGCGCCTAGGCCATGTAGCCAGATTATCGCTGCATCAGGCTTTTCACCTGTTTCTATGATGATAGAGTCGAGTTCTGACACTATATTTGTTCTCCCGATGAAGTGTTTAAGGTTTATTTGAGGCTACAGTAAAAAAATGGGTTTCGTTGTTAGATGAATATTGCAATAATAATCAACAAACAACAATGAAAGAAATTATCTCAAAGCAGTGAAACTCCTGATCTTTATATCGATATTAGTCTTATCGTCTTGTGGTATGCAGGGTGATTTATATCTGCCTGATGAAAACACCGATAAAACAACAGAGAGCAATTAGTAAGTTATTGTATCTATGGATTTTTTTGATTACAAAGATGGCCGACTATGGGTCGAAGATGTCGATATAACGGCGTGCATTGATGAATGGCGCACCCCCTGTTATGTCTATTCGCGGGCGACATTTGAGAGACACTGGAAAGCGTTTGACACAGCACTGGGCTCTCAACCGCATCTCGTATGTTATGCGGTGAAGGCCAACTCAAACCTCGCCGTTCTAAATATACTGGCAAAGCTTGGCTCTGGTTTTGATATTGTCTCGTTGGGTGAACTGGAGCGTGTGCTCAAAGCCGGCGGCAGTGCTGAAAAGATCGTTTTCTCCGGTGTTGGCAAAACGGCTGAAGAGATGAGGCGTGCCCTGGATGTAGGTATTCGCTGCTTTAATGTAGAGTCACAAGCTGAACTGATGCTGCTCGAGCAGGTTGCGGCAGAAAAAGGCGTGCGTGCGCCGGTATCGTTGCGGGTCAATCCTGATGTTGATGCAAAAACACACCCTTATATTTCCACCGGCTTAAAAGACAACAAGTTTGGTATCGCGATTGAGGATGCAACAGATGTCTACCAGTTAATTGCTGATTCTGACCATCTTGATGTGGTGGGTGTAGACTGTCATATCGGATCTCAACTGACGGATGTGAAGCCTTTTGTAGATGCACTGGATCGCGTATTGGCACTGGTTGATCGCCTGGCAGAAAGAAACATCGAGCTGCACCACCTGGACCTGGGTGGTGGCCTGGGTATTCGCTATCAAGATGAAACACCACCTTTGCCAGAAGAGCAGATGGCGGCATTGATGCAACGTTTACAGGGGCGAGAGTTTGAAATACTTATCGAGCCTGGGCGCGCCATCGCAGGGAATGCCGGTATTTTGCTGACCCGGGTTCAGTACACCAAACATAATGAAGAAAAAAACTTTGCCGTGGTGGATGCTGCGATGAATGACCTTATGCGGCCAGCACTGTATCAGGCATGGCAGGCAATAATACCGGTGGTTGAAGGTTCATCTGTGCCGCCAAAAGTTTATGATGTGGTAGGGCCCATATGTGAAACTGGCGACTTTCTTGGCAAAGCACGGGAACTGGCGATAGAGGCGGGAGACTTGCTGGCAGTGATGTCGGCCGGGGCCTACGGTTTTACCATGAGCTCAAATTATAATTCTCGACCGCGAGTAGCTGAAATAATGGTTGATGGTAGCCGCTACCAGGTTGTGCGCCAGCGTGAAACAATCGAACAGCTGTTTGAAAATGAGTCCATGTTAAGCAGTCAATAGTCTGTTCTCATGACGGCGACAACAAGGTATCCGTTTTGGGGTAAAATGTTAAAGATTCACCAGAAAATCATATTGTCAGGTTTGATGTCAGATACTTCTGATATAAATCATTGTTTTTTATCAAAACCTGACATTTTGTCCTGTTCTTCTTTGGCCGCTTTGTTATTCTTGTCAGACTACATTGTTTAATGTTGAGGAGTCATAATGAGCTTGTTAAGTAAAATAGTT
>CBDUKK010000125.1:0-5664 GCA_965367795.1 uncultured Gammaproteobacteria bacterium | reverse complement strand
GTGCTGTTGAGCATCAACCTGGCCAGTGATGAAAAGCCACCGGTGCCTGCGGCGCAGAAACATAAGATTATCGATGCAGTGGTGGTCGATGCAACGAAATATGACGAGCGGGAGAAGCAGAAGAAACTGGCCGCTCAGAAAAAAATTGAGGATAAGAAAGCTGCAGAGAAAAAGCGAAAACAGGAAATCGAGAACAAGAAGAAATTAGAAAAGCAGCGCCTGGCTGAAAAGAAAAAACAGGAACAGAAACTGGCGGCAGAGAAGAAAAAAGCTGCTGAAAAACGAAAAGCCGCTGAAAAACAAAGGGCCGCTGAAAAGGAAAAGGCACTGGCATTAGCTAAAAAGAAAGAAGCCGAGAAGAAAGAAAAGCAGCGCCTGGCGCAAGAGAAGGCAGCCAAAGAGAAAAAGGAACGCGAGCTGAAAGAAAAGCAGCGACTGGCAGCTGAGAAACAACGTAAAGAAGAGGAAGAGCGACAGCGCCGGGCGGAAGAGAAAGCGGAGTTCGAACGCGCATTACTGGAAGAGGAACGGCGTGAAGAAGAAGCGCGGGTACAGGCTGCGCGTGCTGCCAGATTGCAGACACAGCTTCAGCAATATATGATGCAGATAGATCAGGCTGTTGAAAATAACTGGTTACGTCCAGCTACTTCCAGTGAAGAGCAGAGCTGTGAGGTGATCGTGACACAGACTATGTCGGGCGATGTGATCGATGTTCAGTTACAGTCATGTACCAGTGATAACGCTTTTCAGCGTTCGGTGGAGCGAGCTGTGCGTAAAGCTTCGCCATTACCGCTGCCGCCCGATCCTGAACTTTTCGACAGAAAGATACAATTTACATTCAAACATTAATAAGTTGCCAGCTAAAAAATATGATTAAAAAAATAATAATTGGATTGTTCTGCCTGAGCTTTACCTCGGTTGCCCAGGCGGTTTTAAAAATCGACATCACCGAAGGATTTGAAGGTGCGCTTCCGATCGCCGTCATCCCGTTTCAATGGAACGGTGCTGCCAAGGTGGCAAACGGTGATATCTCTGCCATCGTCATGTCTGACCTGGCACGCAGTGGCAAGTTTTCTCCGGTTGCTGAAAAAGACCTGATCGCCCGTCCACAGAAACTGGCTGATGTACACTACAAAACCTGGCGTATAGCCGGCATGGACCATATCGTTATCGGCAGCGTAACCAGGCAGGCCGATGGTAACTACCAGGTAGAGTTTAGACTCATCGATATATTGAAAGCCAAGCAGGTGTTAGGCTATAGCTTCTCAGCGACAGACAAGACCCTGCGTGGGGTTGCTCATCAGATCAGTGACTATATCTTTACCCATATAACAGGATTGCCCGGGGCGTTTAGTACCCGTATCGCCTATGTGACCCTGAACCGTGATAAAACATCGTATAGCGCACGTCTGCAGGTGTCGGATACCGACGGCTATAACCCGCAGACGCTGCTGACCTCTGACCAGCCGATCATGTCGCCAGCATGGTCACCTGATGGATCCGAGCTTGCCTATGTGTCTTTTGAAAGTGGCCAGGCTGAGATCTATACCCACAACATACTGACCGGGGTAAGAAAAAGTCGCTCTAAATTTCAGGGTTTGAATGGCTCACCCGCCTGGTCACCTGACGGTAAAAAACTCGCCATGACGCTTTCAAAAGATGGCAACCCTGATATATATGTTTTAAATCTATCCGACAATAAGTTGAAGCGGATAACCAATCACTGGTCGATCGATACCGAAGCGGCATGGTTGCCAGATGGTAAATCGATTATTTACACATCCAGTCGTAGCGGCAAACCGCAGCTGTATAGACAGTCGATATCGGCTAACGCAAAACCCGAGCGGCTGACCTATGAGGGCGGATATAATGCCAGTGCCAGTGTTTCAGCCGATGGCAAGTCCGTCGCATACGTGCATGGGGAAGGGAATACCTATCGTATCGCCGTATTGGAACTGGCGAAAAAGTCATCGAGAATTCTGACCGATGGGCCGCTAGACGAATCACCCGTCTATGCACCGAATAACAGTATGATCCTGTTTGCATCGCAGGAGAAAAACCAGGCGGTGTTGGCGGCAGTATCGGTCGATGGCCGCCAGAAGCAGCGCCTGTCTTTCACAGATGGCGAGGTCAGAGAGCCGTCATGGGCACCTGTTCGTCATTGATGTTGTTGTGTGTTAAATGAGAAAAAATATAACTGGATAAAATTACAACGAGGTTTATTTACATGAAGAAGATACTTTTTATATCAGTGCTGGCATTATCCATCGCTGCCTGCGGCGAGAGAATAAAGCCTGATGATGAGATGGCTGGTGATACTAATGATGCAGCGAATGCTGATGCCAGTGGCGGTGCCACAGCGGGCGGTATTTATACTGGAGGTGGTATCGGCGGTACTGCACTGGAAGGCGGCAAGCTCGTATCGTATGAGAAGAATGCGATCGATGATCCCAATAACGTACTACACGAAAAGATAGTGTATTTTGAATTTGACAGTAATTCGGTATCTGATGACTATGTCGAACTGGTCAAGCACCATGGTAAGTACCTGTCATTTAATACCTCTGCCAGCGTCCGGCTTGAAGGGCATGCTGACGAGCGTGGTACCCGAGAATATAACGTGGCATTGGCAGAAAAGCGTGCGCAGGCAGTCAAACAGCTCATGTTGTATGAAGGTGCCAGTAACGACCAGATATCGATCATCAGCTATGGCGAAGAAAAGCCGGTTGCTTTTGGTCATGATGATGAGTCAATGAGCCTGAACCGCCGGGTTGAGATTGTTTATCAATAAGGGCTATATTGAGATACAATATTCGGCGTAAAATTTATTACATAATCGTGATGACGGATTCTTATTAGAATGAAAAACGAGATATTAAAATATAGCCTGGTTGTCTGCGGCTTGTTATGTGCCGGTAATGCCTTTGCCGAAGATGCCAGCCTGGCTAACTTAAGCGATAAACAACGTATCCAGCGCCTGGAGCGCATGCTGAGCTCGGATGTGCTCAGAGAGCAGACGCAGACCATGCAGACATTACGTGAAGAGATCTCTGCACTTCGTGAACAGATCGAGCAGCAGGATTATGAGCTCGAGAGCATGAAGCAGAGACAGCGTAACCTGTATCTCGATATGGATCGACGGATAAATAATGTTGAAGCCGGTGGCAACAATAGCGCCAGGTCTGTAGCGCCGGTACCACCACCGAATACGTCAACATCGAATGCCTCGATCCCTGCTGTCGTTGCCGGTGATAATGACGGCCAGGAAGCTTACTCGAAAGCTTTTTCACTGCTGAAAGAAGGGCAATATGAGCAGTCCATCAAAGCATTTGAAGCATTTAAGGCCAGTTATCCAAACAGTAAATACGCTGATAATGCGCAGTACTGGCTGGGTGAAGCGAACTATGTTTCACGTGATTACAAGAGGGCGCTGACAGAGTTTCAGCAGTTGATCGCACAGTATCCGCAAAGTTCTAAAAATTCTGGTGCTCGTCTGAAAATCGGCTATGTTTATTTCGAGTTGAAGAACTGGTCGGCTGCACGTGAAGCACTGCAGCAGGTCATCACTTTATATCCTGATACGACGGTTGCCAAGAAGGCCAATGAGCGCTTGCAGCGTATGAAGCGCGAAGGGCATTAGAAACGCCTCTTTAACATTGTCATGTCAAAGCAGACTGAGCCTGATATACAAACTCGCCTGAAGATTACAGAGATATTTTATTCGCTACAGGGTGAGGCGAGAAATGTCGGCCTGCCCACAGTCTTCATACGGCTCACCGGCTGTCCTCTACGCTGCGCTTATTGTGATACCGAATACGCGTTTAGTGGCGGCGAATGGATGAATATAGACGATATCATCGCGCAAACCAGGCGCTACAATACGTCTTTCGTTACCGTTACCGGTGGCGAGCCACTTGCACAGAAAAGCTGCATCGACCTTCTCAGTCGATTATGTGATGCGGGTTTCCACGTCTCCCTGGAAACCAGTGGTGCAATTTTGGTCGATAAGGTTGATGCCCGCGTAGAAAAAGTTCTTGATATCAAAACACCGGCTTCAACCGAGGACGCTAAGAACAAGTTTGAAAATATTGCACTTTTACAGGGTGACGACCAGGTCAAATTTGTCATCTGTGATGAGAGTGACTACCTCTGGAGCAGGCAGATCATCGAGCAGTATCAGCTCGTGGACCGGTGTGAGATCCTGTTTTCGCCGAGTTATGGACAGCTCGATGCCACCGTTCTTGCTGACTGGATTCTTCGAGACCAGTTACAGGTCAGGTTCCAGGTTCAGTTGCACAAATACCTGTGGGGTGATCGACCGGGTGTCTGAATGTTACGGGGTTTTTCATGAGTAGTGATGACAGGTCAAAAGCTATCGTGCTGTTATCTGGCGGGCTTGATTCGGCCACAGTGCTGGCAATTGCCAACCAGAAATTTGACTGCCACACACTAAGTTTTGACTACGCGCAACGGAGTATGTCGGAACTTCATGCGGCAAAACGGTTGTCTGAGAGTTATTCAGCAAGCCACCAGGTTATCCATATCGACGCAGGTGTGATGTCTGGATCTGCCTTAACGGACCAGTCAATCGCAGTACCAGAACCAGTTCCAGGTGAGCAGGTACAGGACATACCCGTGACATACGTGCCAGCAAGAAATACCCTGTTCCTGTCATATGCGCTAGCCATAGCTGAGGTCAGGTCAGCGCAGGATATCTTTATCGGCGTAAATGCTGTCGATTATTCCGGTTACCCTGACTGTCGGCCAGAATTCATCAGGGCTTATGAGGATATGGCAAACCTGGCGACCAAAGCAGGGGTTGAGGGGCGTCACCTGACCATACATACGCCTCTGATCGACAAAAGCAAGGCTGAGATCATAAGAATAGGGGAAAAGCTTGGTGTGGATTATGCGCTTACGGTATCCTGTTATCAGGCAAATGCAGAGGGTGAAGCCTGTGGGAAGTGTGATTCCTGCCAGTTACGTCAGAAAGGATTTGAAGAAGTTGGAATTTCAGACCCGACCCGTTATTTTTAACAGCTTTCTTGCCTGATAATATTGTTTTTCAGTTCAACTCCATGTATTATTCGCGCCTTCGTATTAAATTGAATTACAGACAATATATTACGAAGTAAACGTGAATATGGGCCGTTAGCTCAGTTGGGTCAATAGCGGTTTAAGGAGCTATTGACGCCTGGCCAGGGATGGTCAGGCAGGTGCGATTATATAGCACAAAAGCGTGCCATGGATGGCTTGCAAAATATTTTAGATATGGGCCGTTAGCTCAGTTGGTAGAGCACCGGACTTTTAATCCGATGGTCGAGCGTTCAAGTCGCTCACGGCCCACCATCTAAATCAAATACTTAAGGCTTGTCTTGTTATAAAGGCAGGCCTTTTTTATTTGGTGAGTCACCAAATAGTCACCATCAGACTAACTTTCACCTTAATATCAAACTAATCTAATTGTCTGCAACCGACGGCGGGTTCAATCCTCTTATGGTCGATACGGTTGAAAAACTCAGTATTTAAACGCGTATGCTGAATAGAGAATAGTTTCTCATAGTAATTTTTTGTATTTAATAATGCTTTCTATCGCAGTTCTAAAATATTTTAAAGTGAATTTGGCAATTGTAAGTATTTATTACACTACACTTACAATTGATT
>CBDUKK010000124.1:0-5681 GCA_965367795.1 uncultured Gammaproteobacteria bacterium | reverse complement strand
AACTGAGAACATTATGGCGAAAGCAAAAACGAAAACAAAAGTAAAATCTAAAGCTAAAGTAAAATCTAAAGCAAAAGTAAAATCTAAAGCTAAACCTGCTACAAGATCGAAAACGGCTGTTAAAGCAGCAGTACTTCATAAAAAGCTCGACACACATGCAGAATCACTCAGTGCATCACTTGAACACGCATCTACTGCTGTTGCTATAAAAACAGCTGAAGCTAAAAAGTTGCTGGCAGAAGTTAAGCGTCACACCAAGAAAAAATCGACGCTGAGTAAGCGAATAAAAACAGCAACAACGAAACTAAAGAAAGATGCTAGTGCTGCAAATAAGAAAGCGCTGGCCGCCGTTACCAGGGAAATGAAATCTATCAAGTCTTCCCTGGATAAATCACGCGCTCATAAAGCATTAGTTGCCGCTGAATTATCCGCACTGAAAGCCGCTTCAAAACGTCTGGATGCCTATACCAAAGCTGTAGCTGCTGCAGATAAGAAACTTAACAAACCCGCAAAGAAGAAAAGAACGGCAAAGAAAAAATAAATAAATCATTAGCTACGAGAGTAGCTCCCGATCAAGAGCCCTTCACTTTTACTGAAGGGCTTTTATTTTTTCAGGCCATAAATAACTGAACCCTTCACCATGAAACTGGTGATCGGAGTGTTTATCAGGCGAAGAATAATGCCAAATGGAATGAAACAGCAACATTCTCCGATATTAGAAATAATTGCTCTCTGCCCCCTTTAGCTTCGTAGTCTTTGCGATTTAAGTCATAACCCCAGGGCGAAAAGGCTTGGTGTTTCGCTTTCCACCATGTTGACTGTTTAGCTTCTTCTGTTGTACAAGCTTAACCTTTTTAGCAATTAAACCACGCTTATCTGGGTGACATTCAAACTCGACGGTGGCGCCTGTTTTTAAAAACTCACAATTGACAAGGTCCGCCTTCTTAACCATTATGTCTGGACCACCTCCATTATCAAGAAACCCAGTGTCTTTATCACGGAACCATTTTTTAACGACTGTCTGTAACATTACGCCCCTCTCTTAATTTAACATTCATAATTAGTTTTAACACCTGAGCCGAATAGCAGGATCTTATGCAATAACCCAATGGGCTGGAACAGCCGAAATAATACATTCAAGGTTTTACCGGGCAAGGCACACTCCCTGTGTTAAGTTGAAACAGCTTCCTGCTGTAGTTGTGTAACTATATCAGGTGATGAGCAATGGTCAAAATCAGATCACTGCAACCCTTTAAATCTTTGAATTCGCTCATTTAATTTCAAAACACATCGCTAGTATCTGAACCCAGGCAGGTGGCGACCGAAGCATTTTCGAACACAATGGCGCCTTTCTGATTCTCGACTACCATCGAAAGATGTGTAACCACCATAGTAAAGTAAACCATTTTCGATACAGCGGATATCGAAACTGCGTGGTAATACAGCTTCGTCTCTAGTGGTTACCCTGGTATCTCAAATAAAGGATTAGTAACATCAATCCCTGTAGACAGTCCATCACCAGAAAGACCAGGTTCAGTATAATCAGAGGTTGTAGCATCCGCCTCCTCTAGTACTCTTTAATACTTCAGACCCAGTTAATGCTTCACCTCATGCCCTTTAGAGTCTCCAAAATGATGTACTCCAGCTTCCACAGGCTCGTCGTCATAAGCTATCTCTTTCTCTGACAGACAACTCAAAAAATCTTTAACTGAAGCCCAGGTACACAACACTTCCCGCTCGTCATTCAACGCGACGATTTCACCGGTGACACCATTAAGGCAAAACAGGTCATGCCAGTCACCGTAAAAAGGTATTAATGAATCATCCACTTCCCACTCTTGCCGCAGCTCTAAACCTGCCTGTATCTCATCCCATGTCCAGAACGGCATGACGAGCGACTCGAGCTCAACGTTGAAATAGATCGAGGCATATCTATCGTTCAGACATTCGGCTTCTTTCAAAAACTTCGTATATTCTTTCATCTATTAACTACCTTTCAGTCGCTGCTTCAACCGTCGACCATGCATCCTCAACACGATCACTCGATGGATTAACCACGGCTGCACGCTTTATCCGGTCAGATTACGATTAATCGGTTATTGATTGTGAAGCACTCACTTCAATCGATGACTCGGCCCCAGTTGCCACTAATGATAAGTATATCAACAAGCAGGTAAGCCTGATCAGGTTGAGTGCTTCATTCGAACCCACTTATTATATTATGTGTAAATAAGAATACGAATAGCTCTTAATACGTTCAGCGCTCTTAAACTGCCCTGCCTATAATATTTATATCCCTTTTTACAGCGTTTATGTATCCATTGTAAGACAAGATCGCATATAACTTTATTTCCACTAGACAGACATTTAAATTTTATATACTGACAGGGTACTCAACGAATCTGACATTTCAGATGGGGAGAACATCATGTCCAGAAAACATCCCATCATTGCTGTCACCGGCTCGTCCGGGGCAGGTACCACCACAGTAAAGAGCGCACTTGAGCAGATATTCCACCGTTTAGGCGCCCGGGCAGAATATGTCGAAGGTGATAGCTTTCACCGCTACTGCCGAAAAGAAATGAAGAAGGAACTGAAAAAGGCCAAAAAAGCAGGCCGCAACCTCAGCCACTTTGGTCCGGAAGGCAACCTGTTCGATAAACAGAAGCAACTGTTCTGCAGCTATGGAGAAAACGGCACAGGCATGCGCAGGCGTTACATCCATGATGAACAAGAAGCCGCGCTCTACGGCAGCAAACCTGGAACCTTCACCGAATGGGAAGAACTGCCGCCAGATTCAGACCTGCTGGTCTATGAAGGCCTGCATGGTGGACTGGTAACTGATGATATCAACATCGCTGAAGATGTCGACCTGCTTATCGGCGTTGCACCGACGATCAACCTCGAGTGGATTCAGAAGCTAAACCGCGATACCAGTGAAAGAGGTTATGAACCTGAAGATGTTATCGACATGATCCATCGGCGCATGTTCGACTACATGCACTACATCCTGCCGCAGTTTGATCATACCCACATCAACTTCCAGCGCATCCCGATCGTTGACACCTCAAACCCGTTCAATGTACGTGGCATTCCGACCGCAGAACAGAGCCAGGTATTGATTCATTTCTTACAGAACAAGCCGACGGTTGAGCAAAAACTTAACCTGCGCGGCCTGATAGAAGGTTCTTTCATCTCTGGATTCAACACGCTGATAATTCCCGGCGGAAAGATGGCGTACGCGATGGAGCTCATCCTGACCCAGATCATCCTGGACCTGCTGGCAACCCGCGGGCAACTTGAAAGGCGTCGCAATGGAGAGAATGGTAATGCTAACGGAATCGTTGACGGGCACTGACACCCCAAATCCCTAACAACTAAACCGGTAAAACGTGAAAGGGATCGGTGACGGATGATTAACATCTGTCAGCGACCCCTTTAGTTCACCTTTTTAATTGCTATAGTCAAATTATTACGACTAAGAAATATAGGCAACAATATCCCTGAGCGAGAGCTCATGATCCGAAGATACTATATCTCTACGCGGCTCCCAGCATTCGGCATTCAGGTACGAAGTACTGCATTGCGTCAGCATAGCACCGAACACCTCCATCAGGATCGCGCTGCCGGTACGGCCCAGGCCATCACCAAATTTTGACTCGCGCAGTATGTAGAAGAACAACGGGGTTTTCTCTTTGAGCTCGGCTTTGAGATCTCGTGATAGCGTGTTGTAACCGCGAACCTGCGTCAGTTTTAAATCAAACCCGGGATCCAGATCATAACCGCAGTCGGCCAGGGCTGCCGCCACATCCTGTCCGGATGGCAGGCCGAGGCTTCTGCCCCTCAGCAGGTTCCTGAATGACAATGAACGTTTATTAGGATCAGGTTCGCCTCCCCGCATAAAAGGCAGATCATTCAGCTCTTTCGCCAGCAGTTCATCGATCGCCCTGCTCTTCGCATAAGCCGTACGATCGATATCCAGCAGGTAACGCCAGTCGACCGTGAGCTTTTTAGGAATGGCCGTAAAGCCAGTGGTGCCAAAGTTCTCTGCAAATAGCTCTATCCTTCTGTAGAACCTGTTTACCGGGTAGAACGAACGCACCATAGAATGCCCGAAACGGTATGCAGCAACACTAAACTCGACCGGCATGGTCAACCTGCCTAGCTCGTCGATACATGATTTGAACGGGTAGTTATGGCGATACATATTATCCAGGGCAAACTGATACACCACCGGATCGCATACCCGCTTGAGAAAATCGTGCAGCACGATGTACTGATAATGGTAACGCGCTTCTTTCTGGGCTTCTTCAAACCCCAGACCGGCATCGATCAGTTTATTATGGAAGCGGATGAACACCAGTTGCAACTGGGAAACGAACAGATTCTCATCATTGCGCGGATCACCGATCAGGGCAGTACCGTCCTTTGCCCGCGCCAGGTCGTCGGGGTTTGTCGCATTGCCGGTCAGTAATTTACCGCTATCGCCGTCATAAAGATGCGGTGATGCCTCCGGGCCAAAACCATACACGCAATCGAGATCGAGACTGGCTGAGCGCAGGTTCGGCAGCTTCTCCGCTTCCTGTACCCGGTCACTTTCCAGGCAAGAGGTCACATCGAGCGTAATATCGTGATCGATGAACTGCGCAAAGAATGTATAGGCTGCCGGGATATTGCTGTCTGTGCTTCTGCCCGTGGTATCCATCAGGCCGCCAGGTCTGCCCAGCTTTTCGATCAGTTCGGATGATGTATAGAGTGGATCGAGCTCCGGAAACATCCTGCCGAATGAACCCAGACCCATATGTGAACAACCTCGCGCTGGCGAAGTACCGTGATGACAAACAGGATGTGTCATTGCATTTTCTCCTTATGCTTGTGACCAGAAAAGTCCCAACGACCTTCCCTGGCACGTTAATAGAAAACTTAGTGTAAATAAAATAGATCTAAATTACCAGAAAAAATCACTCAATTTAAGAGATTTTTACGCAACCCTTACGAGGTAATAATCAGGAAAACAAAAGGCTTCAGACGCCTTTACTCTCACTTCTATTGTTTTGCAGACTGACACCCCGTTCACATAAAATTTTATCGCCCAACAGTTGCCTTGCCCTCTCCGCCAAACCGCGTAGTAAAATAGCCCATAATCAAGCCGACAATGGCTCCTTCAGCCGTGAACCAAAATGGTGACGTTAATACACCATTCTCACCAAACACCGCTATCATCATGGCCTGCATAGCATCAAAAGCGAAAAAGGTTAGAACAAAGTTCATCCATGCTCCCACTACAGGGGCGCGAAACCACCAGGGGAAAGGCAGTTTTAGTACTGGATGATAGGTAAAGACGCCGAACACTCCAATGATAGCGCCTAGCGTGGTATACCACAGCAGAATGCCCCATCGAAGCAGGTAATCAGATCCTGGCAAAAGGTATGGTAGACAAATAAAACCGATAAGCCCGAATAAAAAACCTATCGCTTTACCAATCGCTATACGCGTTATTAATGACGGATTTTCAAACATGTGATATCTCCAGGAAACAGACCTGGAATCGATTATAACAAATAAGGATCAGTCAGACCTTCAGCCCTACGTCACCTTTAATCCATACTTCATCAAGTAGATGGTTTCATCTGATCCCGCTTCTTAGTTGCCTGCATGGATGCAGGTGGTAGAGCATATAG
>CBDUKK010000123.1:0-5681 GCA_965367795.1 uncultured Gammaproteobacteria bacterium | reverse complement strand
GGGTATTTTTCTTTATCGGCAATAATCGTCGTAGTGAACAGCGCCATCACATCAGGGCGATCAAGAAAATAGGTTATCTTCCTGAAACCTTCCGCTTCACACTGCGTGCAGTAATTGCCGCTGGATTTATACAGACCTTCCAGTGAATAGTTTTCCTGCGGTTTGATAAAGGTCTCTACCTCAAGTGTAAATTTTTCAGGGACATCAGATACGGTTAAGCTAGTCTCTGTCACCTCATAGGCAGCAGCATCGAGTTGAACCCCATCAAGTTTCACCTCGCCCAGTTCAAGACATTCCCCCATCAAGACCAATGACGCGTTACTGGTAGTGCTGTTTTTTATTATCTGCATCACAGAAACGACGCGTGTCTGCTCTTCATAAATCTCAAATGTCAGATCCACATGGTCAATTAAATAATCAGGCTGCTGATAATCTTTCAGGTAGATGGACTTTGACTGATGATCGATGTCTTTCATTGATATGCTGCATTAGTGGATTAAAAACAAAAGAATAACACAAAATAATGCCGCTCTTTCTAAAGCCACACTGTAAAACGCTATTTGTTGATCTCGAGAAAAAGTTCTCAGCGTCTAAGCTGAAATACAGTCAAGTAGTGCCAAGAGATCAGGATCAACAGGATTGCTGGAAAGATAAGATTTACTGGATATCTATTTTTCAGACCTTATGAGCAGGATGAAAAAAATGGTCGGGATAGCAGGATTTATGAAATACATCCTTGTATTTACAAATCACGTCCTGTAATTTGCCCTTCGGGCCAGCTAAGAAAACAGCTGTTCAATTTTGCTCCATGCAAAATTAGTCACACTGCGGGCCGGCTAAAAGGCAGCCGTTAAAAAAGGCTCCTGCCTTTTTTCATGAACCGATACGAGCCATAAATAACATGGCTCTAACGAACAGCTCTTTCCAACCAGGCAGATACTAAAACAGCCTCAAAAAAAGAGGCTGTTTTAGTATCTGGTCGGGATAGCAGGATTTGAACCTGCGACCACTACACCCCCAGTGTAGTGCGCTACCAGACTGCGCTATATCCCGGAAGGCGCATAGGTTACACGAAAGTTTTTCGATACGGAACTATCCCATTGAAATATTCAGCTTCAAAGGTCAGTTTATACCTGTCCCATATACTCACCGTATGTTTATTGGGAAAATCGCGGAATCTTGTTTCGCGATTTCTCTAACAGAAATAAAAAAAGCCGGTATAAAAACCGGCCTTTTTTATAAAATTGTGTCGCAGTTACTTGAGTATCGCTAGCAGACCTTCAAGTTCATCTCGCATCTGGCGGATGATCTGCTGGCTCTGCGTATTGTCATCAGCAACATCTTCACCTGTCAGCTTCTGTCTCGCACCACCAATAGTGTAGCCCTGATCGTATAACAGGCTACGTATCTGACGGATCAGGATGACATCATGGCGTTGATAATACCGCCTGTTACCACGGCGTTTAACCGGTTTTAACTGGGTGAATTCCTGTTCCCAGTAGCGCAACACGTGAGATTTCACCCCACATAGGTCGCTAACCTCTCCAATTGTGAAATAGCGCTTGCCAGGTATTACTGGTAATTCGTTATTATTGCTGGCTTCCAGCATAAGCTTCTACTCTTTGCTTCAGTTTTTGTCCGGGTCTGAAGGTTACGACGCGACGAGCTGAAATAGGAATTTCTTCGCCTGTTTTTGGGTTGCGACCAGGTCGCTCTGTTTTGTTCCTGAGAACAAAATTACCAAAACCAGAAAGCTTCACATGATTTGCATCACCCAAAGCAGCACGTACTTCTTCAAAGAACAATTCGACCAGTTCTTTGGCTTCGCGCTTATTCAAGCCCAATTCTTCGTATAAACTTTCTGCCATATCGGCTTTCGTCAATGCCATACCTACTCCCGAAGTGTAGCAGCAAATTGTTGATTTAGTGTAGAAACGATATTTTGAATTTCTGAATCTACTTCCTTGTCGGTAAGAGTGCGGGAAAACTCCTGTAAAATCAAGCCGAAAGCGACACTTTTTATGCCTTGATCGACTCCTTTACCCTGATATATATCAAATAACTGGGTTTCTTTCACCAAATCGGAAGATGTCTCATTAATTACAGACAAAATATCTGATACAGGTGTTGCCTCATCGACCAGAATCGCCAGGTCACGTCTCACTTCAGGGAAGCGAGATAATGGCGCGAACTCAGGGATACGATTATTGGCAATCGCTGACTGCTTGATTTCAAAGACATAAACACGCGGATCGATATCCAGTGCTTTCTGTACCGATGGGTGCAGTGCTCCCAACCACCCCACAATCTCAGCGTCCTGCTTAATACAGGCGCTCTGGCCGGGATGTAACGCTGGGTGCTCGGCCGCAGCAAAAACTGAATCTGCAGCAGAATAGGACAACAACGCTTCAACATCGGCTTTGATATCAAAATAGTCGACCTTTTGCATCTGTTCCGCCCATTGCTCATCATGGATATCGCCACAGATAACGCCGGCGAACATCGGTTCCTGACTTATCGCATCGACACCTGCACCTTCCGTTGCCGGTCTGAAACAGAGCCCAGTTTCAAACAGGCGTACACGACTTTGCTGGCGATTGACGTTATATTTTAACGCGCTCAGTAGACCGGCCCACATGGTAGTGCGCATAACCGACATCTCTGAAGACAAGGGGTTAGCAAGGGCAATCGTTTTAGCATCCGGGTCCAGTATGTTCTGCCATTTCGGATCGACAAAACTGTAGCTGATAGCTTCGTAATACCCACGGTTGACCAGGCATCGCTTGAGCTCATCCAGCGAATTCCTTGCTTCAGGCTGCGACTGGACAACGGCATGGTAACTCGGTTGAGTACGTGGAATATTGTTATAGCCGAATACTCGAACAACCTCTTCCAGCAGGTCGGCTTCGATCTCGATATCAAAACGGAAACTTGGCGCTTTTACCAACCAGCCATCCGGGTACACCTTAACTTCCATCCCCAGGCGCTGGAAGATTTCGGTAACCTCTGACTCTGCCAGCTCAATACCGAGAACTCGTCTTATCTGATCGGAGCGCAGGTGTATAGGCAATACTTCTTCAGGATGTGCGGCTGTTTTATGTTCGAGAACGGGACCAACATCACCACCGCAGATCTCGCGCACCAGTTCTGTAGCCCGCTCGATAGCGTGAACCTGCATCTGTGTATCAACACCACGTTCAAAACGGTGTGATGAATCTGTATGCATACCATAACTGCGCGCTTTACCAGCGATAACTTCAGGTTTAAAAAAGGCACTTTCAAGGAAGATATCAGTCGTCGTGTCATCGACAGCAGAGTCTTCACCACCCATAACACCAGCTAATGCCAGAATACTGGAGTCATCAGCTATAACCAATGCGTTTTCCTGAAGATCGACACTTTTACCATCCAAAAGCGTTACTTTTTCAGATTTTTCAGCATAACGAACCGTTATCTTGCCATCCAGCTTCTGCAGATCAAACGCGTGCATCGGCTGGCCGAGCTCCAGCATCACATAATTGGTGATATCAACAACCGGGCTTAATCCACGAATACCGCCACGGCGCAGACGCTCCAGCATCCATAGAGGCGTCTGGGCTCCGGGATTTATACCTTTGATGACCCGTCCAGCATAATGTGTACAGGCCTCGGTCGCTTCTATCTCAACAGGGAACTCGTCGGTAATTGTCTGCTTATAAGGTTCCCATAACTGCTCGGTAACCTCACACTGGTTGAGCGCACCCAGTTCACGTGCGATGCCGGTAATGCTGAGACAGTCGCCGCGATTTGGTGTGAGATCGAGTTCGATGATGCTGTCATCCAGCTGAAGATATTCGCGAATATCCTGACCTATTGGCGCATCTTCTGGCAGTTCCATCAAACCATCGGCACTATCGGCCAGACCGAGCTCTTTTTCAGAGCACAGCATGCCTGCTGATTCGACACCGCGAAGTTTTGCAGGTTTGATTTTCCAGGTTTCACCTTGACCAGGGCCGGGTAATACAGCGCCGATCTTCGCCAGTGGAATAATCAGACCTTCTCTTACATTGGATGCGCCGCAGACGATCTGCCGTGTTTCTGCACCGTCGGTGACCTGGCAGACATTTAATTTATCCGCATCTGGGTGTTTTTCCAGTGACTCAACACGGGCAACTACAACCTCGGAAAATTCTGCAGCAGCCGGTTCTACACCATCAACTTCCAGGCCAGCCATCGTCAGCTGATCACACATCTCCTGTGTTGTGATAGAAGGGTTAACCCAGCTTCTTAACCATTGTTCGCTAAATTTCATCGTTATACCCTACCTGTGCGAACTGCTGCCAAACTGCTGCAGGAACTTAAGATCATTTTCGAAGAACAGACGCAGATCGTTGACGCCATAACGCAACATCGCCAGCCGCTCCACACCCATGCCAAAAGCATAACCGGTATATTTTTCGGTATCGATCCCCGCAGATTCGAAGACACGCGGATGTACGATGCCACAGCCCAGCACTTCCAGCCAGCCAGTATGACCACAGACACGACAGCCCTCGCCTTCACACATCACACACTGGATATCGACTTCCGATGACGGTTCGGTGAAAGGGAAATACGAAGGTCGGAAACGCGTCTGCAAGTCTTCATTTTCAAAAAACTGTTTTAAGAAATCAGCCAGAGTACCCATCAGGTCGGCAAAGCTGACATTTTCATCAACCAGCAAACCTTCCACCTGGTGAAACATCGGTGTATGCGTCAGGTCAGAATCACAGCGATAGACCCTGCCCGGAGCAATGATGCGCAGCGGTGGTTTATTGGTTTCCATGTGCCTTACCTGTACTGGCGAGGTGTGTGTACGCAGTAAAGTATTGGCATCGAAATAAAATGTGTCATGCATGGCGCGTGCCGGATGATGTGACGGGATATTCAAAGCCTCGAAGTTATGAAAATCATCTTCGATCTCGGGACCCTGCGCTACGCTAAAGCCTAAACGTGAAAACAGGTCTTCGATACGTGCCATGGTACGGGTAACAGGATGCAGACCACCTGCTCGCTGACCACGACCGGGTAGAGTCACGTCGACTTTTTCACTGGCCAGACGTGCATTGAGCTTTGCAGCTTCCAGCGACTGTTTACGCAGCTCGATTGCCTGCTGCACGTCACGCTTGGCAGTATTGATGTCCTGACCGGCCGTTTTTCTTTCTTCTGCAGGCAGTGTACCCAGTGTTTTTAACAGTGAGGTCAATTCGCCTTTCTTACCCAGATAATCGACTCTTATCTGATCTAAATCACCCAGATTGTCAGCCGCATCGATCTTTACCTGCGCATCTGCGGTCAACTTTTGTAAATCCACTTTTTGCTCCCGAATTAAGCGTTATGGTTTCAAACAGAACACTATAAAAGCTTTTAACCACAGAGACGCAGAGAACACAGAGGGCTTGTTGTTTAATACACCGAAGGTGTAATACAACTAATTAATGTTTCTCTGTGTTCTCTGCGCCTCTGTGGTTCAATCTTTTTATATTAAATCTATGCAATACCACACCGCCTTCCATGGCTCCTTGTGATATACCGCCCTTTCCCTGGGCATATTCACACCGCCTTCCATGGCTCCTTGTGATATACCGCCCTTTCCCTGGGCATAAAAAAAGGGGAAGCGCGCTCCCCCTTTTGTACTGATAAGCTTTTTAGAAACATGCCTG
>CBDUKK010000122.1:0-5699 GCA_965367795.1 uncultured Gammaproteobacteria bacterium | reverse complement strand
CCCAGCCGCGTAACTGACCTTGCTGAAGTTTACGATATGTCATTGAACGCCATCTCTAAACACATAAAGGTGCTGGAGAAAGCCGCTCTGGTCTCGCGTAAAACCATCGGCAGAACCCACTGGATAGAGGCCGATCTGAAACAGGTCGCAGTGGTTGAGAGCTGGTTTACCCAGCTCAAATCAATCTGGGCATTACGTCTGGAAAAACTTGAAGAACTGATAAGTACAGGAGACGAACCATGAGTGACCTATCATTGAATGTAATTAGAAACATCAACGCGCCCATAGAAAAAGTATTTGATGCATGGCTCGATCCATCGATGCTGGCACAGTTTATCCTGCCGATGCCGGGTATGCCTCAGCCACAGGTTGAAAACAAGCCAGAGCAAGGCGGTAGTTTTACGATCATAATGCATGTCGGTGAGAACAAGGTTCCGCATACCGGTAAGTACCTGGAGATAAGCCGCCCAAATAAACTCGTCTTCTCATGGGTGTCACCTTACTCGGCTGACGATAGCAAGGTGACGATCGATTTTACAGAGCTTGATGATGGCATGACGGGTGTCGAGCTGACACATGTGCGGTTTATCGATGAAGAAGCACGTTCGGATCATGAGGGCGGCTGGACAAATATCCTGGAGACCTTGGATGGAGTGTTGAAAGAAGTCGAGGCGGTGTGATCTGGATTAATCCCATATAGAAATTGGAGGAACATCATAGCCGATCAGTAGTAGGGTACTAGTTTATTCTCGATCCGGGTTTTTCTATTATGAGTGATGATGTAAAAGAAGTGACAACTGAAACCAGCGCGGTTTGGGATAACCATATTTCTGTTGCGGATACGCCTGAAGGTTTTACCGTGAGGACGACGTATCCAACGAACCCCGATGGCGCAGAGGTGATGCTCGAGCGCTGGCAGGCGGGAAGCAGCGAACCACCTCACTCTCATCCGGGTGATGACATGACAGTCGTCGTCGAAGGCCGGATGTCTATACAGTTCTATACTAGATCAGCAGACGGCCTGGTGGCCGATGGCGATAAAGTGATCCTCAACGAGGGTGATACCGGCTATATCAAAGCTGGACGTATACACGATGCCAGCTACATCGAAGAATGCAAACTGGTGTACGTGCACGACAGGGCTTTCGGTTTTTCTGCAGAAGACTAAAGGTGATATCGAGCCTTCAAGCTACGGATATAAATTCGAAGGCTCAATCAAAGAGTACAGATCTTATTTATTAATCAGATTTTCTATCTTGGATAGTAATTCTTTTGTATTCGGCGGCTTTACTATGTAATCACTGGCGCCCTGCCGCTGAGCCCAGACTTTATCGGTTTCCTGATCCTTTGTGGTCAGCATGATCACCGGGATATGTTTGGTGTCGTCGCTGCTGGTCAACTTTCGAGTTGCCTGGAACCCATTGAGATCGGGCATTACGACGTCCATAAGGATGAGGTCAGGATTGTCTGTAGCGGCCTTTTTGATACCGCTTTCACCGCTCTCGGCCTGGATAACATCGTAACCTGCAGAGGCTAATATCTTGGTGGTTCCTGATAGCATTGTCGGCGAGTCGTCGACAACTAGAATTGTAGTCATAATCTTTATCCCATGTAAAATTTAATAGTATTTTTTGATTTATCTAAGTATAGACAGTGTTGAAAATATGACGGCTTATTGAGAGTAATAATCCGGCATGATTCAGCTTATAAATCTATGAATTGCGACATTATGTTGCTAAAGGGCTGATATAATTAGCCTTTTATTCTTTCTCAGCAGTTCTTCGTTTGGACACACAGGCTCTCAATAATCGATTGAAAAAATGCATGTTAAGTGACGTGCAGCGTTTTCGTCGTCGCCTGCAAAAAGTAAGAAAATCCACGCTGGCTGATGGGCAGTCTGTTAAAAAGATTGATAATCAGTCACTTGTGAAGTTAGCAGAAGAAATCGAACTGTCGGTTAAGAGAGCGCAGACGAGAAAACAGAACCTGCCGGTTATTATTTATCCCGAAGACCTGCCGATCGCTCAGAAGAGTGAGCTCATCAAAAAGACCATCATGGAGAACCAGGTAACGGTCTTATGTGGTGAGACCGGCTCTGGCAAGACCACGCAGCTGCCCAAGATCTGTCTCGATATCGGCCTGGGGATACGCGGGAAAATCGGTCATACCCAGCCACGCCGCCTGGCGGCGCGTGCGGTGTCACAGCGTATCGCTGAAGAACTCGATACCGAGCTGGGCAATGAGGTCGGTTTCAAAGTCCGTTTCTCTGACAGGTCAAATGATAAAAGTTATATCAAGCTGATGACAGATGGCATCCTGCTGGCAGAATGTAATCATGATCCGTACCTGAACCAGTATGACACCATCATCATCGATGAGGCGCATGAGCGAAGTCTGAATATCGATTTTTTACTGGGCTACCTGAAACGCCTGATCAAGAAACGTAAAGATCTGAAGGTGATCATCACCTCGGCCACCATCGATCCTGACCGCTTCTCGAAGCACTTTAATAATGCCCCGGTGATCAATGTTTCCGGTCGTACTTACCCGGTCGAGGTGCGGTACCGGCCATACCAGAGTGCGGATGACGAGACCAGCAGGACCCTGCAGGATGGCATCATCGATGCGGTCAATGAGCTGTCAAGAATTGATCGTGGAGATATCCTGGTCTTTCTCAGTGGGGAAAGAGATATCCGTGAGACGGCGGATGCGTTGGCGAAAGAAACGGGTAACCGGGCGCTGGATAATACCGAAGTCCTGCCACTGCTCGCTCGGTTGTCCAATGCTGAACAGAACCGGATATTTCACCCGTCGAACAAGCGGCGTATCGTGCTGGCGACCAATGTTGCTGAAACGTCGTTAACCGTGCCTGGTATTAAATATGTCATCGATTCCGGCGTCGCCAGGATCTCGCGCTATTCATGGCGCAGCAAGATCCAGCGGCTGCCGATAGAAAAGATCTCACGGGCTTCAGCTGATCAGCGTAAGGGACGTTGTGGCCGAGTGTCGGCAGGGATATGTATCCGCCTGTACGAAGAAGATGATTTTGAGCTGCGTGATGAATTCACCGCGCCGGAGATACAGCGGACCAACCTGGCAGCGGTTATCCTGCGAATGGAGAACCTCAGGCTGGGGCATATCGATGACTTTCCTTTCGTCGAGCCCCCTGAAGACCGGTTGATCAATGACGGTTATAAACTCTTGTTTGAGCTGGGTGCGATCGACAGCAAACATAAGATTACCAAGGTAGGCAAGCATCTCGGCCATTTCCCGATCGACCCCAAACTCGCCCGCATGTTACTGCAGGCAAAGAATGAAAACGCCTTGAGAGAAGTGCTGGTTATCGTTTCCGCACTCGCTACACAGGACCCACGTGAACGGCCACTCGATAAACAACAGGCGGCCGATGAGAAACATGCGGCGTTCATCGATAAAGCCTCAGATTTTATTTTCTATATCAAGCTGTGGGATGCCTACCATGCAGAGAAAAAACAGCTGTCTGGTAACCAGTTGCGCAAGTGGTGTAAGAAAAATTTTATCTCATGGATGCGGGTGCGTGAATGGATCGATACCTACAACCAGATAAAGCAGATGCTGTCGAACATGAAGCTAACGCTCAATACGACGGTGGCTGCTTACGATCAGATACACCGGTCTCTGTTGATCGGGTTGCTGGCAAATATCGGTTTTAAAGATGAGGGCAGAGAATACCTCGGTGCGCGCGGTAAAAAATTCAACGTGTTTCCCGGGTCGGCCTTATTCAAGTCACCGCCGACGTGGATCATGGCGGCAGAGATAGTAGAGACGTCACGCGTCTACGCGCGCACCAATGCAAAGATCGATGTGGCATGGATAGAAGATAAGGCCAGGCATCTGCTCAAGTATCATTACAGTAATCCCCACTGGGAGAAAAAGCGCTCACAGGTCGTCGCCCTGGAACAGGCAACGCTGTATGGCCTGGTTATCCATGCCGATAAAAAAGTCAGCTATGGCCGTATCAAGCCGTCTGAAGCCAAAGAGATATTTATCCGCTGTGCATTGGTGCAGGGTGACTTTGAGTGCCGTGCGGCGTTCTTCCTGCATAACCAGCGTTTGCTGGAAGAACTCGAAGCACTGGAAGCAAAGTCGCGGCGTCGTGACATCATCGTCGATGAAAATGTCTTGTATGATTTTTATGAGCGACAGCTTCCCGATGAGATCAATAACGGTGCAGCACTGGATAAATGGCTGCGTAACAACCCCGCTAAAGAAAAGGCGCTTTTCCTTACCACGGATGACCTGATGCGTCAGGATGCCACGCTGGTATCTGACACCATGTTCCCCGATCACCTGGTAATGAACGGCTCACGTTTTCCTATCGAATACCACTTTGACCCGCGTAATCACTGTGATGGTATAACGCTGATCACACCAGTCGCCGGACTGAATGCGGTCAACCCACAACGTTGCGAATGGCTCATCCCGGGCTTGTTACAGGAAAAGATCATTGCGCTGATCAAGTCATTGCCAAAACAGTTAAGGAAGAATTTTGTACCAGCACCGAACTTCGCCGAGGCCTGTGTGGAAGCGCTCGAACCATCGGATGACTCATTGACTGCTGTGGTGGCAAACCATCTCAAGAAGATGACCGGTGTGCTGGTTCCATATGATGCCTGGAATGTGAATGATATCAGTCCACACCTGCTGATGAATTTCCGAGTAATCGACCATGATGGTGCGGTGATAGAGCAGGGCCGAGACCTGCAGGCAATCAAGGATGTGCTAGCGGGTGCCCTGGACGATGTCTCTGAGATGAGCGATGAAGCTGAGCAGGATACCGCCTACCATCAGGATGATGTCGGCCCCGACATCATCGATACATTACCAGAGACCGTCGAACTTGAGCTGCAGGGTGTTTTGATCAAAGCCTATCCGGCGCTGGTAAAGGATGGCAGGCAGGTGAACCTGAGGGCGTTGCAGAACAAAAAAACGGCGCAATATGAGACCGCTAAAGCATTACGTCAGCTCGTTATCAATGCATTGCCCGAACAGGTAAAACATCTAAAACGTTCACTTCCAGATATTCAGAACCTGTGTCTGAAATATACCGACTTCGGCAGGTGTGATGAGCTAAAGCAGGACATCATCGATAAAACCATCGATGATGTCTTTTTATGTGACGGCATTCATTCGGCGAAAGAATTTGAAGAGAAGCTCGAACAGGGACGGGGACAAATACATGAAAAAGCCGAGCAGTGGAGCCGGCTGTTAACGGGCATCCTCGATGCTTATCGTGCGTTAAAAAAGTTAATAAAGAATCCGACACTTGCTCAGCTGGAGATGGTGGCAGATATACAGCAACAGCTTGCTTACCTGTTCCCGAAAAACTTCATTACGATGATCGATAGAGAATGGCTGGAGCAGTACCCGCGCTACCTGATGGGTATCAATAAGCGTGTTGAAAAATCTAAAACCAATTTGACACGCGATCGACAGTTGAAGATCGAGTTCTCCAGGTTGTGGGATGAATACATCAAGCGGCAGAAGCTACTGGAGAAGCAGCATATCGATTCAGAGCAGCTCACCCATTACCGCTGGATGCTCGAAGAGTATCGTATCTCCCTGTTCGCCCAGGAGCTCAAAACCAGGTTTCCAGTGTCCGATAAAAGGCTGAGAAAACACTGGAACGAATTATCTGATGTGTAGTAGATCAGACTTGA
>CBDUKK010000121.1:0-5726 GCA_965367795.1 uncultured Gammaproteobacteria bacterium | reverse complement strand
CTGTAAGCTATATTAGCTGTTCACGCTTTTCCGTCTGGCTATTCCAATACCGGCAAGTCCAGCCAGCAGTAGCGGTATAACGGCTGGTTCTGGCAAGCGGCTAAACTGACCCTCGATAGTATCGTTTCCACATGTCATACCCCAGTGTAGGGCTATAGTATTATCATTGGCCAGAGTTGTGCCAGTAAGATCAATCAGGAAGTTAACTTTTCCTGCGGTGATGTTCCAGCTACTATTGCCGGTTATTGAGGTTACGTTACCGTTTACGGTGTCGACAGCTATTTCCTGGCCATTACGGAAGGTTCCGCTAGTGAGGAAGTCATCACTCAGAAGCGCATCGGCGTTATTATTTCCTGAATTCAGGCTGTAGAGTGTTCCGCTGCCAGCACCGCCATTCTGTGTCTCACTCATCCAACGGTCATCCAGTGAAAAGCCATAACTCCATACGGTGCCGTTTGTATTATTGTCATCAGTGTATGGTGCCGAACCAAAAGGGGTCCACGCGCTACTTAAGAAAAGGTCGCCATAACCGATGCCTTTATTGTTCGTCAGGGAGTCGAACAGGTGATTGTCAGCTTTGCCAGCAAATGCTGTATTGATGCTTACAGATAATGTATTGCCAATAAGCTCTACATCCATGCTGCTGATGTCAAAATTATTAGCGTTGCCTATTACATCGCCGTAGTTGTGATCATCACCACCAATATAACCATCAGCTATGTTTGTCGGTGTTGCGTAAGCAGTTTGCGACAGAGATAAAACAATCGCAGCAGTAGTTATTCCGATGTTCTTCTTCAGGTGTTTCATATATCTGTATCCGTGTTAAATATTATATCTAGTATTACATGTATTACGCAGATATTGTGCCAATAATAATTATATCTTATAAAACAGTAATATATATTATATGTGCGGCTTGCGATGGGAATGACTGGCTGTTTTTTAACCAATAATCAGGATAACTGTAAAATATTAAATAAATATAAAAGATTTGTCGTTAGAGTGCTGGGTGATATGAAGACTTTACGTGTTTATTTTCATATAAATTAAAAATTATATGTATTATATCAATAAGATATGTGGATAAATAAGTAAATACTGTTCATGACTTTATATTGCAAGGCTGTAATAATTTGTGACAGTGAAGCTCTTGTTAGAGCAATTAAACAAGGGGCAATTATCTATATGACTTAGCGTGGATAAGAATACAGGTTTTAGCGGTCAATATGCTCTGCTTACTGTAATAAATAATTACACGAGCTACACTCTGTTAGTCATGCTCGTATGCAGATTGGATTCTGCATCATTTGGGGAATATATTGGATTTTAAGTAATGAACTTAGGGGTTTACAGCTACATAGGGGCTAGTATCGCCTATGCTTTTTTTGCATTATTGTTGCTTTTTAGCTGGCGTGAGAGCCTGCAGGGTAAACTATTGTTTGTTTCGATGCTCGTCAGTACCTGCTGGGCATTGGTATCGATACAAATAGCCCTCCATGATGAAAGGTTTCTGCTCGCGTATCAGTCGTTTGAAATTATCCGTTATGGAGCCTGGTATGTTTTTCTGCTGAAGCTGTTTGATGTTGCATTGGCAGGTAAGGACAATAAATCCAATAGTTATCAGAAATTTATTCGATGGTCTCTGCCCATGGTGCTGGGGTTTTCAGGGCTCTTATTGCTGAATGAGGTGCTCGCAGGTCTATTTGTTATATCTGGCCAGTTCGTTCTTGGAATTACCGGCAATGTTTTGCTGGCGCTAATCGGCCTGGCAATACTCGAGCAATTATTTCGAAATATGTCAGCACGACATCGATGGGCAACCAAGTATCTATTCCTGAGTGCAGGCGGCATGTTTGCCTATGATTTTTATCTGTACGCAGATGCGTTGCTGTTTCGCAATGTTGATCAGAGCTTATGGGAAGCAAGGGGTATCGTGCATTTCGTTGCTGTTCCTTTGCTGGCAATTGCCTCAGCGCGAAACAAGAATTGGTCACTAAATATTTTTGTTTCCAGGGAAATCGTATTAAACACAACCGCTTTTCTGGCGGGAGGCATATACCTGCTGGCGATGGCAGGTGTTGGCTATTATCTGAGGGAGTTTGGAGGCAGTTGGGGTCGGGTCGGCCAGGCGATGTTTTTTACCCTGGCGGTAGTTTTTCTTTTCGCTGTGTTGTCATCAACGCAGCTGCGTGCTCAGATAAAGGTCTTTCTGGGTAAGCACTTTTATAAAAATAAATATAACTATCGTATTGAGTGGTTGCGGTTAACGGAAGACTTGAGTGACAGCGTACAGCACAAGAACCACTATCAGGTCGCTATACAGGCGATGGCTCATATCGTCGAAGCACGCGCTGGCCAGCTCTGGTTGAGTGATGATAAAGGAGGGTTCAAAAATGTGGGTGTCTGGCAAACGAAACACTATGACGAAGTTGTGGCAGCTGATTCTTCGTTGACGACATTCCTTGCTGAAAAAGGATTTGTTATCAACCTGAGAGAGATTGAAAGTCAGGCGCATGAATATGAAGGACTCAGCCTGCCTGAATGGCTGGATTCGGTTGAGTACTCCTGGCTGATCGTCCCTCTTCACGGGGTACACGGGTTGCTGGGATTTGTTGTGTTAGCTAATCCACTGGTGGTACGGACGATTAACTGGGAAGACCGTGATCTGCTTAAAACAGCGGCGAAACAGGTGTCGAGCCACCTGATCGTATTGATGACCTCTGCCCAGCTGGCAGAAGCGAAGCAATTTGAAGTATTTAGTCGCCTGTCTGCCTATATGGTCCATGACTTGAAGAATATCGCTGCAGAGCTGGAACTGGTGGCAATCAATGCCAGGAAACACAAGGCTAATCCCGAGTTCGTTGAAGATGCATTTGAAACGGTAGAAAATGCCTCATCAGACATCCGCCGATTGCTGGATCAATTGCGAAACAGGCGATTACAGGATGAAAAGAAAATAGTCGTTGATCTGGTCGAACTGATCGAAGATGTAGTAGATGCCAGGCAACATAAGTTGCCGGTTCCTGTGTTTGAGCTGCCCTCTCAGGCATGTACCGTTACTTTAGAGAAAGGGCGTCTTCGCAATGTGTTGGCGCATTTGATCGAAAATGCACAGCAGGCTACGCAAGATGATGGAGAAATAGTACTGACTTTGTCGAAAACGAGTGATTTTTATATCATTGATATTCAAGATAATGGCCATGGTATGGATGATGACTTTATTCGTGACCGGCTGTTTAAACCATTCGATACCACAAAAGGTAATGCAGGTATGGGTATCGGTATGTATGAGAGTCGTGAGTTTTTAAGGCAGTTAGGCGGAGATATTTATGTAAAAAGCAAGCCTGAAAAAGGCGCTATAATCTCATTGCAGATTCCAGCGGCTGAAAATTAGCGTCACGAATATTCTGGCATGCGTTAAAGTAATATTGAATAAAGAATGAATTTAAGGAAGTTTTAGAAAGTTATGGCTGACAGTAAATTAAAGCCGCTACTGGTTGTTGAAGACAACCCGGGTATACAGAAACAACTGAAATGGTCATTTGAAGGGTATCAGGTGATTCTCGCTGGCGATCGCACTTCAGCTATCGAGCAACTGCGTAAGCACAGGCCGCCAGTAGTAACACTGGATCTGGGGTTACCTCCTGATCCGGCAAATGCCAGCGAGGGCCTTGCGGCGTTAGAAGAAATCCTTGATATTGATCCACATGTGAAAGTGATCGTGGTGACAGGTAATGATGACAGGCAAAATGCTTTAGAAGCGATATCGCGCGGTGCATATGACTTTTATCAGAAACCTATCGAACCTGAAGTACTGGGGCTTATCGTTGATCGAGCCTATCAGTTGTTTGAGATAGAGGCTGAGAATCGACGCCTCGCCACCGATAGCCAGGAGTCGGCTCTGGATGGTGTGATCGGCAGTAGTAAAGAGATGCTGTCGGTATGTCGGCTGGTCGAAAAAGTCGGTCCTTCTGAAGCAACATCACTTGTTTTGGGCGAAAGCGGTACCGGAAAGGAGTTGATCGCACAGGCTCTACATCGTTTGAGCCCGCGTGCTAATAAAGCTTTTGTTGCGCTGAACTGTGCTGCCATACCGGAAAATTTGCTTGAGAGTGAATTGTTCGGTTATGAAAAAGGCGCATTTACCGGGGCAGCGAAACAGACTAAAGGGAAAATTGAATCGGTCGATGGCGGTACGCTGTTTCTGGATGAGATCGGTGATATGCCGATGTCGTTACAGGCAAAGATGCTGCGCTTTCTACAGGAGCGTGTGGTCGAACGGCTCGGTGGCCGGGAGACGATCGAGGTGGATGTACGTATTATCTGTGCCACACACCGCAATCTCGAGCAGTTAATAAAGTCCGGTGAATTTCGAGAAGATCTATATTTTCGTATCAGTGAGATAGTCATTGATATTCCTGCGCTGCGCGACCGCGAAGGTGACAGGTTATTGCTGGCGCAAGTGTTTCTGGACAAGTTTGCTCAGAAAAATGCACGAAGCTTCCGGGGATTTACCGAACATGCGCGCGCGGAAATCGATATGTATGAATGGCCAGGTAATGTTCGTGAGCTTGAAAACCGTATCAAGCGTGCAGTCGTTCTGGCTGAAGGCAACAGGGTGTCAGCGGAAGACCTGGGCTTTGCAGATGGTAGTAATAGTGCGCAGACCTTGAATCTGCGCCAGGCCAGGGAGCAGGTCGAGCGTGAGGTAATCCAGCGTGCACTGGCTATTCATGATAACAATGTGACACACGCTGCAGAGGCCATGGGTATAAGCCGTCCATCGTTATATCAGTTAGTCAAAAAACTTGAGTTGCCAGAACCTGGTAAATCTTAAACAGATATCGATATGAGTGAAAGCGGGAAGTCAGGGTGGCATTATGCCAGTATTGTGATCGCAACATTATTATTGCTTACGATCACAAGCTATCAGCAAACAGTCTTGTACCTCACCGGAATGTGGGGTGAATTTGGTGATGGCGAATATGCGCATGGCTATCTCGTGCTTGCTATAAGCGCTTATTTAATCTTCAGTAATCGTAAGCAGCTGCAAAAAACTGTCCCCTGTCCCAGTTATGTGGTTCTTCCGTTGGTCCTGTTTTCGGCTCTGGGCTGGCTGGTTTCGGTTCTGGTTGGTGTGGAGATGCTTGAATCGGTAGGTTTATTGCTAGTCATCCTTACAGTGGTATGGGCGGTGACTGGCCATCAGGCGATGGGGCTGCTGGCATTTCCGATATTATTTATAGCTTTTGCTATACCCATCTGGTTTCCCTTGTCTCCCCTATTGCAGGATTTGACCGCCGACGCGGTTTTCTGGATTGCACGAACCATTGAAGTGCCGGCGTTTCGCCAGGAAAATTTGATCGTGGTTCCAGCCGGTATTTTCTCTATTGAAGAAGCCTGCAGCGGGCTGCGATATCTGCTGGCGGCCCTGACGCTGGGTTCGCTATATGCTTATATAAATTATGTAACCTTGCCGGCAAGAGTAGCTGTGGTGTTGATTACAGCGGCAGCAGCGATACTGGCAAATATAGTGCGAGTATTTATCGTGGTATATGTGGGTTATAAAACCGAGATGCAGCACCCCTGGGTAGAGGACCACCTGATGCTTGGGTGGTACCTGTTTGGTGGCCTGATGGCCATCATGTTATTTCTTGATTCGCGTTTTTATCGTCATGGGGCTGCAGAAGTAGAGACAGTGGCAACACCGACCAATGATAAACAAT
>CBDUKK010000120.1:0-5750 GCA_965367795.1 uncultured Gammaproteobacteria bacterium | reverse complement strand
CATGCATTAAAATTTTTCTCACGTCTGCCGCAACAGCATGACCTGTTATGGAATGACGGGCCCAGGCTGCGCGCCATCGATGAAAAGTTAAGGAAAGAAGGGCTGGCGCCTACCGAACCAGGTAAAGGGCGTAATGTCTGGTATTGCATGGGGTATATGCTGGCAAAACAGAATACCGGGGCGGTAGCGTTACATGACTGCGATATCGTTACCTACAAGCGTGATATGTTAGCGCGGCTGTTATACCCGGTAGTCAATCCGCAGTTTATCTACCGTTTCTGCAAAGGCTACTACCCGAGAGTGGCTTCAGACTCCATGAACGGTCGTGCGGCACGGCTACTGGTGACGCCACTGGTACGTGCGCTAAATCTTCAGCATGGGCCACATGATTATCTTGAGTTCCTGGATAGTTTCAGGTATCCGCTTGCGGGTGAATTCGCCATGCGTATCGATGTATTAGAAAGCTTACGTATGCCGACGGACTGGGGGCTGGAAGTCGGTATCCTGATGGAGATGAAAAAAAATTATGCCACCAATCACCTGTGCCAGGTGGATATCGCAGACGAATATGAGCACAAGCATCAAAGCCTTTCGCCGGAAGACAGCAATAAGGGACTTTCAAAAATGTCGATTGAGATCGCCAAGGCTATCTTCAAAAAACTGGCCACTGACGGTATCAACTTTACAGAAGAGAGCCTGAGAACGACCAAGGCGACGTATTACCGTATCGCGCTAGACCTGATCGATAGCTATCGTAATGACGCGATCTTCAATGGCATTAATTATGAGACGCACGATGAAGAGAACATGGTGGAGATGTTCGCGCAGAACATAAAACAGGCGGGCAAGATATTTCTCGAAGATACTGACAAGGCGCCATTCATTCCCAGCTGGCACCGGGTAGCCAGTGCGATCCCTGATATATATGTGCAGCTGCTCGATGCCGTCGAACAGGATAAGAAAGAACTATCATGAAGCAGGCACCGTCAACTGAAGCTCTCGCTGAGTTAAAAGCGAACGTCAGAGATTACCTGGTCAGGTTGTACCCTGATCATGATGTCGATGTGCTGACGGAAGAGATCGTCCAGCTCATGGGATTTGATCAGAGTCTTGCTGTAGTCGAATCACATGTAAACCTGTGGGATGAAACAGATATCGTCACCATAACGTATGGCGACAGTATAAAAAAGGATGATGAGTATCCGCTGCAGACCTTGCATAACTTCCTGCGCGGCTACCTCAGTGAGACAGTCAATGCGGTCCACATATTACCGTTTTACCCTTTCAGTTCGGACGACGGCTTCTCGGTCATCAACTATTCAGAAGTGAACCAGTCACTCGGTGACTGGAGAAATATAAGCGACATAGCAAAAGATTTTAAACTGATGGCCGACCTGGTGATCAATCACTGCTCCAGCCGGAGTTTATGGTTCGATAATTTCAAGCAACGTAAACATCCGGGACTGGACTACTTCGTCGAATGTGATCCGGACGTTGATCTTAGCGACGTGGTGCGTCCTCGCACCTCGCCGCTGTTGCGTAACACCGATACGCTGGATGGTGAGAGATATGTCTGGTGTACTTTCAGTCATGACCAGGTGGATCTTGATTTTAAAAATCCTAAGGTATTGCTGGAGTTCGTCAAAATTATCAAACTGTACCTCGATCACGGAGTCCAGCTGTTCCGACTCGATGCGGTCGCTTTTCTGTGGAAGACACCAGGTACCCCCTGTATCAACCTGAATGAAACACATGAGATTATCCGGTTATTACGCTTGTTGATCGAGCATGAGAATAAAGATGCCATCATCATCACGGAAACGAACATCCCTAACCGTGAGAACCTGTCGTATTTCGGTAACGCGAATGAAGCGCACCTGATCTACAATTTTACCCTGCCACCGCTAGTGCTCTACACCATGCTGACAGGGAAATCTGATCTGCTCAAACAGTGGATGATGAGTATGCCGCCAGCGCAGAATGGCACGACCTATTTTAATTTCATCGCCTCGCATGACGGTATAGGCTTACGGCCGGTCGAAGATATCCTGTCTGAGGATGAGGTGGATGAGCTCGCCGCGCTGATGCAGGAATTTGGTGGTGATGTCTCCTGGCGTTCACTCGCAGAGGGGCAGCTCCGGCCTTATGAATTAAATATCAGTCTGATCGATGCCATGAAAGGTACGTTCAAGGGCGTTGACGAATTTCAGCTCCCCCGATTCATCTGTGCGCACGCTATCATGCTCGCGCTCGAAGGCATGCCTGCTTTTTATATCCATAGCCTGTTTGGCACCCCGAACGATCAACAGAAATTTGAGATGACATCTAACAAGCGCTCTATCAACCGGCATAACTGGGACTATGACGAGCTGGTCGCTGAGCTGGGTAATGAAGGTGGCCTGCATCACCGGGTGTTCACGCAGCTGACAGAGATTATCGCTATCCGTAAAAAGCAGCGGGCGTTCCATCCCAATGCGACACAGTTCACTATGCATTTCGATGATTCACTTTTCGCTTTCTGGCGACAGAGCCAGGACCGAAGGCAAAGTATTTTCTGTATCTACAACATAACGGATGAGGTCAGATATCTCGCACTAAAAGATGTGAACCTGATCGAAACGGACGACTGGCATGACCTGGTCAGTGGCTACCGGTATCTCGATCCGCGGGAGGAGATCGTGCTGCAGCCTTATGCGTTTGTCTGGATCAGCAACAGGTAGCTGCTTACTCGAGCCACTCGACGAGGTAATAGATAAACTGGCCTTCGGACGATTTTGACGGGCCGCTGACACGGGCAGCAAATAACTTGCTTTCCGGGTCAGCACCGTCAAGCGCGTCAGCCGCGCAGGTTTTTATTTCGACGCAGTTGGCAGAGAATCGGTTGCGGCTACGTTTCGGAACATATACCACGGCATACTCGAGGTTTGATGCTTTGGACTCGGGGTCCGGTGGTACCATGCCGCGCATGTCAGTTCCTTAACACCAGGGTTAATGTTTATTTATCTTGTCGACATAAGCCATGCCGATCGCCGATACCACAAATGTCAGGTGGATGATGACAAACCACATCAGTTTGTCATTATCGATAACCTGCGCATTCATGAATTTTTTTAACAGGTGGATCGATGAGATCGCTACGATAGAGGCGGCGACTTTCTGTTTCAGCGAACCGGCATCCATCTTACCCAGCCAGCTCAGTTTTTCAGCACCATGGTCGAGATCGATGTTGGAGACAAAGTTCTCATAACCGCTGAGCATGACCATGACGATCAGTCCGCCGACCAGCGACAGGTCGATCAGGCTGAGGATGATCAGTACCAGGTCGGCTTCTTTGGTGGCGAATACCAGCGGCAGGACATGGATCACTTCCTGGAAGAATTTAAGGCCGAGCAGGAGCAGGCCAAAACTGAGGCCAAGGTATATGGGTGCTAGCAGCCAGCGGCTGGCATAGAGGGATTTTTCAGCAATACGTTCTATCATGATGATTGTCTGGTTATAAATAGATGGGGCGAATTATAATGTTTATTCGAGTGGAATACTAAAAGCATTTTGAGTTACCTGACATCCCTCTCTATGGTTCGGGGTGACATCTTTTTCACAATTTGTGCCTTTATCTCTGAACAGGATTACTCTTCTAATAGTTGCTGTATATCAGTTTCGAGTTTGTTGACAGCGCCAAACGATACCTGCCTGAGTAGCCCTTTTTTATCGATCAGTATGCTTGAAGGCGTGCCCTGAAGCCTGTACATCTCAAAGGTGGCAGCGTTATATCTCCTGGTTTTGAGATAGCTCTCTGCCTGTTGATAGATAGCCTGTTTACGCTCTTCACCGAAGTCGTTCTCAAAGAAATCAGGAACCTGGCTCAAGATGAACCGGTTGATCTTTTTTTCGTTCACCTCGGTGTTATTTTTCACTAACTTGTCCATGGCGACGCTGAAAGGGATAGAGTAGGGCAGTTTGCCGTTTTCGAGGTAGCCCGCTTTGTCCAACTGGAGCAGGGGATCTCCCTGTAATTCACCGTCATGCAGTAGACGCTGCAGGTTATTCAGTGTGTTATTCTCGAAGTGCTCAAACGCCGTTGCTATCGCAAATATCTTTAGACCCTGCGAAGCATAGGTCTCGTGCAGTCGTATGGCTTCGGGCAGGGCATGGACGAAACAGCCCGGGCAGTTTACCTGTATCACCTCGATGAGGATGACCTGGCCGCGTAGTTCGCTGATCTCAGGCTCAGAACCCTGTGCCCAGCATTCTATTTCTGGTTGTGGTGCGGGTTTGTTTAGCATGTTTGTTTATAATGGGCGTTAATGAGTAATATAAGTTTAAACGATGTAGCAACAGGATGACGAATGCCAGAAGAATTAAAGCATGATTATACTGATCTAATACCAGAAGCTATCCTGTCTGCGATTGAATCAATCGGCTATGAGACCAGCGGTCGTATGCTGGCATTGAACAGTTATGAGAACCGGGTGTATCGCTGTGAGCTGGAAGGCGGTGGCGCTGTGGTCGGTAAGTTCTATCGACCTGACCGCTGGAGTGATGCGGCGATCGGCGAAGAGCACCAGTTCGCCTTTGAGTTGCTCGAGCAGGAGATCCCTGTTGTCGCGCCGATCCTGATCGATGGTGAGTCTTTATTCGAGCACCAGGGTTATCGTTTTTCCGTATACCCTCTGCGTGGCGGGCGCTGGCCTGATCTCGAAACGCGTGATGACATGAACTGGATGGGGCGTTTTATCGCACGTATCCATAATGTAGGACGGACCTCATCTTTCAGGCACCGTCACCAGATCGAAATAAACAGGATGGGCAGCGAGCCAGCAGCCTATCTGCAGGCCAATGGATTTATCCCTTCCCACCTGGAAGTGGCCTACCAGACACTGGCCGATGATCTCCTGCAAGCGATAACGTCTGCATTCGATCGTTGCGGTAAATATCAGGATATACGCCTGCATGGCGACTGCCACCGCAGCAATGTCTTATGGACCGATGATGGCCCGCATTTCGTCGACCTGGATGATTGCTGTAATGGACCGGCGATACAGGATCTATGGATGCTGCTGTCCGGTGAGCGCCAGGAGATGACCGAACAGCTGTGTGATCTGCTCGAAGGCTACGAGGAGTTCGCCAGCCTGGAACTGAATGAACTGCATCTGATAGAAGCGCTACGCAGCCTGCGTATGATGCATTACGCAGCATGGCTGGCGAAGCGCTGGCATGACCCGGCATTCCCGCTTGCCTTTCCCTGGTTCAACAGCAACCAGTACTGGGAAGAGCATGTGCTCGAACTACGCGAGCAGCTGTCGCGTCTGAATGAACCCGTACTGGTAGTGTGAGTGTTTGCCGGTATATTGAGATAAACTTGAAATAAATTATCAGAGAAAAAATATTATGAAAATTAGCATCATCAGTGGCAGTCACCGTAACCCGTCGCAGAGTGAAAAAGTCGCACGCTACCTGGAAAAAACATTAAGCAAAGATTTTGATGATATCGAACCCTGGGTGTATACCCTGGCAGATAACCCCCTGCCATTATGGGATCAGACCCTGTGGGAAGATAATGCAGAATGGAACCAGCGCCTGGCGCCGCTCAAGCAGCAGTTAAGCGAGAGTGATGGTTTTATCATCATCGCACCTGAGTGGCATGGCCAGGTGCCTGCCGGCCTGAAGAATTTCTTCCTGATGTTTAACCGCTTTGAGATGGGGCATAAGCCGGCATTGATCGTTGCCGTCTCCTCCGCAGATGGTGGTGC
>CBDUKK010000119.1:0-5825 GCA_965367795.1 uncultured Gammaproteobacteria bacterium | reverse complement strand
GCGTTCTTAGAAATGCTGAGTAATACTCGCTGAACATCGAATTTTTCAATGTCAGCGCAAGGATGGTGGCGATAATTAGTAAAATGCCGGATGAAGACTCTTTCTTTATAAATTCTTCTATGAAATTCATGATTAAACTGTCTCGTATCTCGGTTAGTGAACGTTGTTGTGTTGTTCGTCAGTTATTGGCTGGATTAGCACCCATGGTCTGGTCACGGTAGACCAGAACGTCATGTTCTCTGCGTGCCATTGTTTTGCCTGCTCATCGCTGACTTTTGCGACCTCACCCGAGGTTAGCCATCTACTGACCTTATCTTTATCGTCGAGCGAGAAAGCAACGGCTACGTCGAGCAGGTTGGTATCGCTACTGACATAGATTAACCAGCCCCCGGCAAAAAAACGTTGTAGTTCACTCCAATTTATCTGCGCTGTCTCATTGTTGATATTAGCGCGCAGGATGTCAATATCAGTTGCTTCGTTATTATCAGATGTCATCATATTTGCAGTCATATGCCTGTCCATAAAAAGTGACAGAAGTCGTGAAGTCTATGTTGTCACTGATGTAGACAACATTGGCGCCGATCGCATTAGCATTGTTATGCAGATCGTTTATCGCGCCCTGTATCAGCTTTCTGTTGCTGATAAACAGATAAGTATACCAGTGGCCTTCAGAGCCGATGACTTCACCGAGGTAACGGCAATCCGGCGTTTTGCCGGCGGTGAGGATGTTAAGTTCATACTTTTGTATCAGGCGCACGGGTTTGTTGTCAGGGCTCTTGACAGCAAGGTTACTGCAAGCCGTGATAAATATAACCAGAATAATAGTGTGAATTTTTAGCATTCGGTTCATTCTGTAAAGTCCAAAATCGGGTAACCAGTAAACCAGCCGACACCATCAGTGATCAGCAAGGGCTCTGGTAGATAGAGCGATAATACGATTACCTTTTTGCCCCGGTCTGGAAAAGATCTGTCATCTTACCGAGCAGGACCGTCGTTTTCTGCCCCATGATTATACGCAATACTATAAAATTGATCAGGGGTAGAGCAAAGACTGAATTATTATACATGAGTATCCATATCATCGAGTCCGTTTCAAAATCGTCTTTGAGTATCTGTGACATCGCTGCGAAGTATGGCAAGGCTCCCGGCATGCCGACGATGTCATCTAGTGACATGAAGTGCTTTGACTACTGCTTGCAGCGGTGTCTTTTTCACCGGTCAGCTCAAGGTTTTCATCATGATGACATAAGGGATTGAATATAACTTATCTAAAACCAAAAAAGCCACGGCTTGAAAAAGCTGTGGCTTTTTTAAGAAAGCAGGCGTGAGCCTGTTCTACGACGAAGCTTCTTTCAGATTTTTATTGTCTGAGGGAAACTTCCTGGCTACGCCGGTCGAGATAGCTGCTTTTGATACAGCGCGAGGAATTGTGTCGATAAGGCGTGGGTCCAGCGGTTTAGGGATGATGTATTCCGGACCAAACATCATGGTATCAACATCGTAAGCATCCAGTACTTCCTGCGGTACCGGTTCGCGAGCAAGGCCGGCCAAAGCGTGTACCGCAGCGATCTTCATCTCCATATTGATACAGCTGGCTCGTACATCGAGAGCACCTTTGAATATATAAGGGAAACCCAGGACGTTGTTCACCTGGTTCGGGTAATCACTGCGCCCGGTGCCCATGATCAGGTCATCGCGTGTCATATGCGCAAGTTCGGGCAGGATCTCAGGGTCCGGATTCGATAATGCGAACACTACCGGGTTGGGCGCCATGGTTTTCAGCATGTCCGGTGATAACAGGTCTGGGCCAGATACACCGATAAAGACATCGGCGCCATCCATCGCATCAGCCAGTGTTCGTCTGTCTGTATGTACGGCAAAGGCTTTTTTGTATTTATTCAGGTCGTCACGTTCTGACTGGATGATACCGTTGCGGTCAATCATGTACAGTTTTTCAGGATCCGCGCCCAGTCCCTGCAAAAGCCTCATCGAAGAGATACCTGCAGCACCTGCGCCCAGGCAGACGACGCGGACATCTTCGAGTTTCTTGTGCTGCAGCTCCAGTGCGTTTATCAGTGAGGCGGCGATAATGATCGCTGTTCCGTGCTGGTCATCATGAAACACCGGGATATCCAGCTGTTCGATCAATGCATCCTCGATATCAAAGCAGGCCGGTGCCGCAATATCTTCCAGGTTGATGCCGCCGAAGGTCGGAGCAATGTTTTTTACTGTCTTGATGAAATCTTCGGTGGAGTCCGCGTTGACCTCGATATCGAAGACGTCGATATCTGCAAAGGCTTTAAACAGGACGCCTTTACCTTCCATTACCGGCTTGCCGGCGATCGCACCGATATCGCCCAGGCCCAGAACCGCGGTACCATCTGTGATGACGGCGACCAGGTTGCCCTTGGCCGTGTACTCATAAGCCGCGTCTTCATCTCTGTGGATCGCTCGACAGGGTTCTGCTACTCCCGGTGTATAGGCCAGGGAAAGGTCTTGCTGGGTTGCACACGGTTTGGTGATTTCAGTCGCGATTTTCCCGGGTTTTGGTTTGGCGTGATAGTCCAGAGCCTGTTGCTTGAAACGTGTTGGCATGGTGTTCGAATACTGGCGGAGATAAAAGGATGGTTATATTAGCATTTTTAATTATTAATTTCGAGTTTCAAAATTTAGTCATAGCCCTGTTATGATTTGAAAATCAGTGGCTTAGGGGCCGCATGGCCTGGTCGCAGGCAAATGATTCTGCTGACTGCATGGCAGAGGGATGGCGGATACGCATGTAATAAGGCGTCTGTTTTTTACTCTTATTAAGCCAGCCGCGAACCACGACGTTATTATCTAATAGCTCATGAATATCATCGATATCGAATAGCGGTTGATGGTCAGGTCGAATGCCAACGGTGAGCCTGTTATCGAGGGTGAGCCAGATACCTTTGTTGTCGATACTGATCTTGTTCAGCTTGCCCCTGACCAGCTGGAAACCGATGTCTTTCTCACTTAGGTCCCTGGCTGGAAGCAGTGTCGTTTTTTCCCATAAGCCGGATCTGGCGCAGCGGGCTTGACGTTCCTGTTGCATATAGCAGGTGAAGAATCGCGTGTTCGGTGGAAATGTGACTGACCTGGCGAAGCCCTGTTTCAATAATATTGCCTGGATATTCACTCCGTCACCGGTAAATGCGTGTGCCAGCAAGCGTTTATAACGATCATGCTTTTCAGCGCCGTAGATCAGGGAGATCGTTTTATCGTCGCTGAATAACGCTTTCAGGGCATCTTTTGCCTGGTATGAAAATGCCTCGGCAGTCTTGTTGTCGTGAGCGACTTCAGGGGTGTTGATACCGATCAGCCTGACTTTTCGGCCATCTTTCAGGTGCAGGGTATCACCATCATGGATATATTTTATGCTCGTGGTTTCATCATATTTCTGGCTGGAACAGGCCGTGTCAGCGCATAGTGGCTGGTTTGCCACCGCCAGGCAGAGTGCGACGTACAGGCCAGGCTGCAGCGTTTTTCGCAGGCATAAAAAAAGACGCTTCAGGGGTGAACCTGAAGCGTCTTTTTTATGATGTATCACAGGAAAGTGTGTCCTGGTGATACCGGTTACAGCAGACGACTTATTTGTTACCAAATCGTTTGTTGAATTTGTCGATCTGGCCAGCAGAGTCAAGAATCTTCTGTTTACCGGTGTAAAATGGGTGGCACTCAGAGCAGACGTCGATAGTCATATCGTCTCTGCCGTATGTTGAGCGAGTAGTGAAAGCATTGCCACAGCTACATTTTACGTTTACATCAGTGTATTTTGGATGGATATCAGCTTTCATGTCGAGTTGCTCGTTTGTAATGTTGCTCGTAATAAATATAGTAAACCAGCTGTACCATCTAGCGATGGCCAAGGCTGAAAAAACAGGGCGTGAATTCTACATGTAACAGGCAGGTGAGGCAAGTTCTTATTTGAACCTGGAAAATGGCCAGTTTTCCGATAAAAACACTGGAAATAGCTGGTCGTTGGTCCATACTTGATTGCAGGCAAATCCAGCCAGCTCGGGTTAACAGCAGGGAACACGCATGAAACTGAAAATCATATCAATGCTAATCATCTTAGGGATTTTATCCGTGACGCCGATGATCTATACGGGGAAGTTTAACCCCATGGACTATTTAGGCTCGGGTTTCAGTAGCGGTGCCTCAGAATTCGAAAAGCTGAAGGCCAAGGCGCCCAGGAATCTGACCAGTGTCGTGACTGACGAAAAAGTGCAGGTCTACAAGTGGCGAGATAAAAATGGTGTGATGCAGTTCGGTAGTACCCCGCCGCCGGGTGTCAGCAATGCCCTGCAGGTAGAGTTAAATCCGAACAGTAACGTGGTAGAGGCAGTGAAAGTGCCGGTGAAAGAAGAAAGCGCTGCGGCACCTGCTGAGCTTGCACAGCCAGGCCCTTATTCAGTGAAAGGCATGAAAAAAGTGATGGAAGATGCCAGGGATGTCGAACAGATGCTGAAACAGAGTCATGAGCAGCGCAGTAAAGCGATGAATAACCTTTGATGATTTAAGTTAAACGAGATCGTCGATTTTGTTCGCCGCCACGTGAGAGCATTATTCAACGATAAGTTTTTCGAGTATCTCGTTTAAAAACAGAAAACCTCTGTCAGTGGTTGAGATTCGGCGGTCGTTAAGTAGCAGTAAGTCCGGGTCGATATCTCTAACCGCGCGTTCCAGCTTAGCTCTGGACAGGCCCGTATGTTTCTCGAAGTTGCTGATGTCGCTGCCTGTCTTCAGGCGCAAGGCATTCAGTAAAAACTCGAACACGATATCCTGCTGCTCGAGTACCTGTTCACCCGATACAGCATCCGTGCCCAGGGCCTGTTCGATGTATTGCCTGGGTTGACGATGCTTCCATCTTCGGTTGATATTTAGTGGCTGATCCTGCTCGTCGATCCGGCTGAGTTTTCCATGTGCCCCGGCGCCGATGCCTATGTAGTCACCGAATAACCAGTAATTTTGATTATGTTGAGACAGTGCATCTTTTTTGGCATAGGCAGATATCTCATATTGCCGGTAGTCGTTTTCTGCCAGCAGATCCTGGCATTGCGTCTGCATCTCCCACAGCAGGTCACTCTCGGGCAATACCGGCCTGTGCTTATGAAAGTAGGTGTTTTCTTCGATGGTCAGCTGGTAGTGGGATATGTGAGACACGTTGAACTCACAGGCTGTATTAATATCGTTAACCGCCTGTTGTATCGTCTGTTGCGGCAGGCCAAACATCAGGTCCAGGTTGATATTATCAAAACCAGCGGTTTTTGCCGTCTCTATGGCTGATAGTGCCTGCCTGCTGTCGTGAATACGTCCCAGGCTTTCCAGTTGCTGTTGCGAAAAACTCTGGATGCCGATGGATAGCCGGTTTACACCGGCCTGCCTGAAATCATTGAATTTTTCCTGTTCAAAGGTCCCTGGATTGGCTTCCAGGGTTATCTCGATCTCATCGAATTTAAATAGTTGCCGAGCGTGGCTCAATATCTTATGTATCGATTCGGCAGAGAATAAGCTGGGTGTGCCGCCGCCGAAGAATATGCTGCTCAGCGTGCGTTGCTGGCAGTGCTGGTACTCGTCATCCAGGTCGGCCAGAAGTGCTTCGACATATCGGGTCTCGTCATAAGACTTATCTTTAGTGTGCGAGTTGAAGTCACAATAAGGGCATTTTTTTACACACCAGGGGATGTGTACATAAAGACTTAACGGGATGTTATTTTGCACAGGTGGACGACGGTGACATAAAAATGGGGGTATAACCTTAGCAGTTATACCCCCCGCAATGTAGTCCGAAAATAGCCAGG
>CBDUKK010000118.1:0-5827 GCA_965367795.1 uncultured Gammaproteobacteria bacterium | reverse complement strand
TCGAGCGTAACGAGTTAAAAGCGATCGATGATGTACCTGATTGCCGGGTGTCTGCGATCAATCGCTTCGCATTGCAGCGCTTCAAGCAGGCAGGTGTCTGGCTCTCGCCCCTGACGCAACGTGCCTGTATCTTCGATAAGATGTTCGTCTGGGACCAGACCGGTGCCGGACAGATACAGTTTGATAGTGTCGAGCTGGGCGTGCCAGAACTGGGAGTCATCATCGAGAATTATGTATTACAGCACATACTTCTGGAGACGGTGAGATCGGCTGATAATATCTCCTGTTTCTGTCCTGAACAGATAAGTTCGATAGATTATCAGCCCCAGGTCGGTAGCCAGTCAGTCAGTACGGTTGAGCTGTCTTCGGGTAAGCGGCTCTCTGCAACGCTGCTGGTCGGCGCGGATGGCGCAAATTCTAAAGTCCGTGAGATCGCTTCGATCCAGCGTTCGCAGCAGTCATATCAGCAGCAGGGTCTGGTGTGTAATGTTGCTACCGCTGAGAACCACCAGAATACGGCCTGGCAATGTTTTATGCCAACGGGCCCGCTGGCCTTTTTGCCGCTATACAATGGTTACAGCTCTATCGTATGGACGCTTGATGAAGAGTCGGCACAGTCACGCATGGCGCTGGACGATGAGGAGTTCAAACGTGTTCTCGCCGAGGAGAGTCAATACAGGCTCGGTGAGATCACTGATCTGAGCCAGCGCTACTTATTTCCGCTCGCGCATGGCCATGCCACAGAATACGTGAGACAGGGGCTTGCCCTCATCGGGGATGCGGCGCACAGTATCCATCCGTTAGCCGGACAGGGTGCAAACCTGGGTATCGCCGATGCGGCTGTGCTGGCGGATGTCATCATTATGGCGAAAACTGCTGGAAGGCAATGGTCAGCTTTGCATACGCTGTCGAAATATCAGCGTCAGCGGAAAGGCGCAAACCGGGTGATGGAGGTGTCAATGACCGGTTTCAAGGAACTTTTTGGTCAGGATAATGCTCTTTTATCCGAGCTGAGAAATGCCGGTCTATCGCTGGTCGATCACCTGCCAGCTTTAAAGTACCGGATAATAAAACAGGCATTGGGCGCATAACATGAATAACCTCAGGCCTGAACAAACAGGCCATAGAGCTGGCAGGTGTTGCAAAAGCTCGCCGTTTCAGGCTGCGCTGAGCGTGCCGGATTGTTACAAGTAACACTGTTTTTAATCAGGATTCTAAAGCCGCAAAAAGTGTAAAATCCTCACGATACTTTTTGGCCAGATATATTAGTTATGAGCAATAAAACAGTACTTTTTGACAAACACGTTGAGTATAAGGGCAAGATCGTTGATTTTGCAGGCTGGCAGATGCCTGTCAACTATGGCTCACAGATGGATGAGCATCACCAGGTACGAAATGATGCCGGTATGTTTGATGTCTCGCATATGGTCATCATTGATCTTCATAAGGCCACTGATACGGGCAACATCAAAGCTTTACTGCAGCGCCTGCTGGCAAATGATGTGGCCAAGCTAAGCGAAGATGGTAAGGCTCTCTATAGCTGTATGCTCAACCCTGAAGGTGGTGTTATCGATGATCTGATCGTGTATTACATGACTGATGACTGGTACCGTATCGTGGTCAATGCCGGAACTGCAGAAAAGGACCTGGCCTGGTTCAATCAGCATGCCGGTGATTTTGATGTCAACGTGAAAGCTCGTGATGACCTGGCCATGATTGCGGTGCAGGGGCCGCATGCCCGTGAAAAAGCATTTGAAGTGCTGCCGGTCGATGTGGTTGAAGCAGCAAGCCCCTTGAAACGCTTTTTTGGTGCTGATTGTGGTGAGTGGTTCATTGGTCGTACAGGGTATACCGGTGAAGATGGTTTTGAGATCATGATGCCTGAATCCGAAGCGCCTGCACTTTGGGATAAACTGGCTGGCGTCGGTGTCAAACCCTGCGGATTAGGTGCCCGAGATACGCTGAGACTTGAAGCCGGGATGAATCTTTACGGCAGTGATATGACCGAACACACATCGCCGTTGATTTCCGGTCTTGGCTGGACTATCGCATGGCAGCCGGAAGACAGGGATTTTATCGGCCGCAGCGTCCTTGAAAAAGAAAAAGCTGATGGCGTCAAACAGAAGATCGTCGGATTGATCCTGCAAGAGCGAGGCGTACTACGCAGCCATCAAAAGGTGGTTGTCGAGCATGATGGCAAGCAGCTGGAAGGTGAGATTACCAGTGGCAGTTTTTCGCCCAGTTTGCAAAAATCCATCGCGCTGGCACGGGTGCCGGTCGAGATCGGTGATTCCTGTGGTGTCGATATCCGCGGTAAAATATTAAAAGCAAAGGTGGTCAAGCCGGTGTTCGTTCGTGATGGCCAGCCGGTATAGCCGGGTGCTCGATTCATAGTATAGCCATATTATATAAATCATAGACTGGGGGTATAATGTGCGCCTCAGAAAACATGTAGCAGGGGAAACAGATGAGTGACGTACCTTTAGAGTTAAAATATACAAAATCACACGAATGGCTGCGTGTTGAAGATGACGGCCTGGTTACTGTCGGTATCAGCGATCATGCGCAGGAGCTGTTAGGTGACCTGGTATTCGTAGAGCTGCCCGAAGCTGGTACTGAGTTCGTCGCCGGTGACGAATGCTGTGTAGTCGAGTCGGTAAAAGCGGCTTCTGATGTCTATATGCCGATCAGTGGCGAGATTGTTGAAGTCAATGAAGCACTGGTTGATGAACCAGAGATAATAAACAGTTCACCTTATGACAGTGGCTGGTTATTCAAAGTGCAGCCATCGGCTGAAGAGATCGATGAGCTGATGGATGCTGATGCATACCAGGCAGAGATCGAGGAATAGAAAAGTTATAAGTTGAAAGTTTTTAGTTGCAAGTTAAAAGACCGTTTTATCTTTTAACTTGCAGCAGCCTTTCAAAAACCTGATATAACTTAAAACCCACAACTTACAACTCAATAACAGTTTTCAAGATGCCCTTTATACCGCACACAGAAAATGAAATAACACAGATGTTAGAAACCATCGGTGTTGATTCTATCGATGATCTATTTGATGAGATCCCAGCGCATCTGCGTGCCGGGGTTCTAGAAGCTGTACCGCATGGTATGAATGAGATGGAAGTGTCGCGTCTTCTGAGGCAGCGTGCGGATCAGAACAGTACAGCAATCTGCTTCCTGGGTGCTGGCGCTTATGAGCATCATATTCCTTCTGCGGTCTGGGAGATCACGACACGCGGAGAATATTACAGTGCCTATACGCCGTACCAGGCTGAGGCGTCACAGGGTACGCTACAGTTAACCTATGAATACCAGAGTATGATGACCGCACTGACTGCGATGGATGTATCCAATGCATCGATGTATGACGGTGCTTCATCGCTGGCAGAAGCGATCCTGATGGCGGTGCGTGCTAACCGAAAATCTAAATCAAGAAAGATATTGATGCCGACATCGGTCAACCCGGTTTATCGCAAGACCTCACATACTATCGTCAACGGCCAGCAGGTCGAGCTGATCGATGTGCCTTATGACAGTGCATCAGGTACGGTCACACTGGAACAGATTAAACAGCAAACCGCAGCACAGGATGGCGGCGATATCACGGCCATCGTGTTGCAGCAGCCTAACTTCTTCGGCTGCCTGGAAGATGTTGATGCGATCACCGACTGGGCGCATGAAAATAATGTATTAGTGATCGCAGTGATCAATCCGCTTACCATGTCAGTGTTGAAGCCGCCGGGTAAATGGGGATGTGAAGAAAATGATGGTGCGGATATCGCCTGTGGTGACGGACAGCCATTAGGCGCACCGATGTCAGCAGGTGGGCCCTATTACGGGCTGCTTTGCTGCAAGCAGTCACTGGTCAGGCAGATACCCGGACGTATCGTCGGTCGTACTATCGATCTCGATGGCAAGGAAGGCTTTGTGCTGACGCTGCAGGCTCGTGAGCAGCATATCCGCCGCTCTAAAGCGACTTCAAATATCTGTACAAATCAGGGTCTTGTGGTTACCGCATCAACCATCTATATGGCGATACAGGGTGCTCAGGGTCTGGAGAATACGGCTGCAGCCTGTTATGCCAATAACAATACGCTGGTGGAAAAGCTTAGCGCTATTGATGGTGTGAACAAGGCTTTCACTGCTACGCACTTTCATGAGACGGTGCTGCAGTTAGAGCAGTCTGCGACGGGTGTATTAAAAGCGTTGATGGAAAAAGGTATCCTGGGAGGCTTCGACCTGTCGCAGGATTACCCGGAGCTGGGTGAGGCGATACTGGTATGTACGACCGAGATGCGCACTGAAGAAGAAATAGATTTATATGTGGATGCGATGCGCGAAGTATTAACGTCTGGCACTGCCGTGGCATCACTGGCGGAGAGTGCATAATGTTGATTTTTGAGCATTCATCAAAAGGCCGTGGAGGTGCGCCACAGGCGCCGGCGGATAAAGCGCCACTGACGGCGATACCAGAAAACCTGTTACGTAAAGACAGTGCGGCCTTACCAGAAGTGTCCGAATTGCAGGCTGTCAGGCATTACACGCGCCTGTCACAGAAGAACTTTTCAATCGATACGCAGTTTTATCCGTTGGGCTCCTGTACCATGAAGTATAACCCGCGTGCCTGTAATTCGCTGGCGATGCTGCCGGGCTTTCTGAACGCACACCCGTTAACGCCCGATGCACAGAACCAGGGCTTCCTGGCCTGTATGCATGAACTGCAGTCGATGCTGTGTGAAGCGACTGGCATGGCTGCTTTCTCACTGGCACCGATGGCCGGTGCGCAGGGTGAATTTGCCGGTGTTGCGATGATCGAGGCATATCACAGGTCTCGTGGAGATGCTGCACGCAAAGAGATCCTGGTGCCTGATGCTGCACACGGTACTAATCCTGCCACTGCTGTGATGTGCGGCTTCACAGTGAAAGAGATCGCCACCCTGAAAAATGGAGATGTTGATATCGATGCCTTGAAACAGGCAGTGGGGCCCCAGACAGCCGGCCTTATGCTGACCAACCCCTCTACCCTGGGTGTATTCGAAAGAAATATCGAAGCCATCGCTAAAGTGGTGCATGAAGCCGGTGGTCTGCTGTACTACGATGGCGCTAATCTTAATGCCATCCTCGGTAAAATCCGACCCGGAGATATGGGCTTTGATGTTATCCATTCGAACCTGCATAAAACTTTTTCTACTCCGCATGGCGGCGGTGGACCAGGCTCGGGCGCTGTAGGTGTTGCCGAACGCCTGAAACCGTTTCTGCCATTACCGGTAGTCACCAAAGAAGACAGCGGTTATCGCTATCTGACAGCCAAAGACTGTCCGCAGAGTATCGGCCGCCTGTCTGCATTCATGGGCAATCCCGGTGTATTGCTACGTGCCTATATCTATATGCGTCTGCTCGGCCGAGAGGGTATGGTGCGGGTTGCAGAGTTTGCGACCCTGAATGCCAATTACATGATGACCGAAGCTAAACGTCGCGGTTTTACCCTGGCGATCAAAGACCGTCGTGCCAGCCATGAATTCATTATCACATTGAAAAATGAAGCGCGTGATTTTCATGTTTCAGCGATGGATTTTGCTAAACGTCTGCTTGATCTGGGTTACCATGCCCCGACCACTTACTTCCCTTTATTAGTGCCGGAGTGCCTGTTGATAGAGCCGACCGAATCGGAGGCTAAAGAATCACTGGATGGTTTTATGGATGCCCTCGAACAGATCAGGCATGAAGCGGAGACCAATCCTGAACTGTTACATGCTGCGCCCCAGACGCTGCCGGTTAAACGTCTTGACGAAGTGAGAGCGGCAAAACAGCTGGATCTGGC
>CBDUKK010000117.1:0-5863 GCA_965367795.1 uncultured Gammaproteobacteria bacterium | reverse complement strand
GTAAAAAAAAACGACTGGATGACGCTTAGATACGGACATCAGTAGTGCTAAGAAAATGTTTTCCCTGCGCTCTCGCGCTGAATGTTTTATCACAGAAGGTATCAGAGAACCTGCCCAACATAGTGAAACCACAGAGCTCGAAGAGCATGGATGATAAACAGCAGCAAAAGAACACTGTATCCAGCTGCTGCTTCATTAAGATATATAAACCTGACCGGCCATGGCACTTATAGACCGATGGCTCTGGATAAGAAATTTAAGGCCCGGTAATTTCGATATCTTCACCGGCCTGTTCGCTCGACAACCGGGATAACATAGCATACAGCTCCTCGTTATCACCGCTATCACAGGTCCACAGTTCGGTTTCTTCATCGAAATAAAAGTGATAACCGCCCGATTTAGCCGCCATCCATAATTGACTCATCGCACCCTGTTTGCTGAATATGATCTTGCTGCCATCTTCGAACTCCAGGGTCAGCACGCCGCCTACCTCATCGTAGTCGATGTCGGCACCACTATTATCGATGGCATCCTGAATATCCTCGATGGTCTGATCGGCGATTTCCTGAAATTCTGATTCGTTCATTAATTTAACCTGTTAACACTAAAAGATTTTTAACCACAGAGGCACAGAGAAATACTTTATCGTCATTGCGAGCGAAGCGCGGCAATCTCTAAAAACGACCGTGAAGTCTGACTGAGATTGCTTCGTTCCTCGCAATGACGTGACTCTAATCATATCTCACGTCTCGACAACGGCTCCTGCGTTGTTCTAATTACGGACGGCCTGTGCTAATCCGCGGTGAAAATATTTTTTACTTCATCTTGCTGCGGATGAGTTCATTCACCTGTGCAGGATTGGCCTTACCTTTCGACATCTTCATCACCTGGCCGACAAAGAAACCCATCATCTTGTCCTTACCACCTTTGAGCTCTTCGAACTGCGAAGGATTGTTCGCGATCACCTCATCGACGAATGCTTCGATGGCACCGGTATCTGTGATCTGCTTCAGGCCTTTACTCTCGATAACCTCATCGGCACTACCTTCGCCGTTCCACATGGCATCGAGCACGTCTTTCGCGATCTTGCCGGAGATGGTGTTGTCTTTTATGCGCAGTAATAATAACGCCAACGCTTCGGCATCAACACTGGCATTTTCTATCTCGATCTCTTCGCGGTTCAGGCGTGCAGACAGTTCACCGGTGATCCAGTTGGCAGACAGTTTGGCATCGCCGATCTTCTCATTCACCGTATCGAAATAGCTCGACAAGGCGAGTGACGAGGTGATCACAGCCGCATCATAAGCAGACAGGCCGAGTTCATCCATGTAGCGCTGCTGTTTCTGCTCTGGCAGTTCTGGCAACTCAGCGCGAACTTGCTGGCGGTACTCCTCAGAAATGATGACTGGCAGCAGGTCAGGGTCCGGGAAGTAACGGTAATCATTGGCCTCTTCCTTGCTGCGCATGGAACGCGTTTCGTTTTTGACCGAATCATACAGTCGGGTTTCCTGGACGACTTCACCACCGTCCTCGATCAGGTCGATCTGGCGCTCGACCTCGATATTGATCGCACGTTCGACGAAACGGAACGAGTTGATGTTTTTTAATTCTGCTCGGGTACCGAATTCTTGCTGACCTTTAGGTCGGACAGAGACGTTAGCATCGCAGCGGAATGAGCCTTCCTGCATATTGCCGTCACAGATACCGATGTACTGCACCAGGGTATGGATCTTTTTCATATAGGCGACCGCTTCTTTGGCACTGCGCATATCAGGCTCGGAGACGATCTCCAGCAACGGTGTTCCGGCACGGTTCAGATCGATCCCGGTCATGCCGGCATAATCTTCATGCAGCGATTTACCCGCATCTTCTTCCAGGTGTGCCCGTGTGACACCGATGGTCTTGGTCTCGCCATCCTCCAGCTCGATATTGATGTGCCCCATGCCCACGATCGGCAGGTCGAACTGCGAGATCTGGTAGCCTTTTGGCAGGTCAGGATAGAAATAATTCTTACGAGCAAACACAGAACGGTCAGCGACTTCAGCATCGATCGCCATGCCGAACTTTACTGCCATGTGTACCGCTTCTTTATTCAGAACCGGCAACACGCCGGGCAGTGCGATATCTACCACGCTGGTCTGCGTATTCGGCTCGGCACCATAGGCGGTACTGGCGCCCGAGAAGATTTTAGATTTAGTTGCTAACTGGGCGTGGATCTCCAGCCCGATGACGACTTCCCAGTTTGGATCTACCGCACTCATTATTTAAACTCCTCTGGCAGCTGTGTATGCCAATCAGTCACCTGCTGATACTTGTGTGCAACGTTTAACAACCTGGCCTCATCAAAATAGTTACCCATGATCTGCATACCTACCGGCATACCATCAGCAAAACCGACCGGTATCGACATCGCCGGGATGCCAGCAAGGTTTACCGCGATGGTGTAGATGTCGGACAGGTACATGGAGATCGGGTCATCGGTTTTCTCACCGATATTGAACGCGGTTTCCGGTGTCGCCGGCGCCATGATGACGTCTACTTTCTCATAGGCCTTTTTGAAATCATCACTGATCAGGTGGCGCAGCTGCTGGGCTTTAAGATAATAAGCATCGTAATACCCCGATGACAAGGCGTAGGTACCGACCATGATACGGCGCTGCACCTCAGAACCAAAGCCTTCACCGCGGGAACGGGTATACAGATCATTCAGGTCTACAGGATCTTTACAGCGGTAACCGTAACGCACGCCATCAAAACGTGACAGGTTGGCCGAGCATTCCGCCGGCGCCACGACATAATACACCGGCACCGATATGCCGCTGTTCGGCAGTTCTATCTCGATCAGCTCAGCACCCATGGCTTTATACTCATCGAGAGCGGTTTTGATCGCCGCTTCGACGTCCGCGTTCATACCGCCTTCTGTATGAGCGAAGTATTCTTTTGGCAGGCCGATGCGTAATCCATCCAGCGGCTTATCAAGCTCGGCAGAATAGTCAGGCACCTCTTTTTCGATACTGGTGGAATCTTTTTCATCGAATCCCGCCATCGCATTCAGTAACAACGCACAGTCACTCGCACTCTGCCCCATCGGCCCTGCCTGGTCCAGGCTGGAAGCAAAAGCAATCATGCCAAAGCGTGAAACGCGGCCATAGGTAGGTTTTAATCCGGTGATGCCACAGAACGCTGCCGGCTGGCGAATAGAGCCACCGGTATCGGTACCCGTTGCCGCCGGTGCTATACGTGCACCGACTGCCGCAGCCGAACCGCCAGAAGAACCGCCCGGGACTGCTTTCAGATTCCACGGGTTTTTAACCACACCGTAATAACTGGTCTCATTCGATGAGCCCATGGCGAACTCATCCATATTGGTCTTGCCCAGCATCACCACACCCGCATTGCGCATGTTAGTGACGACGGTCGCATCATAAGGTGAGATAAAATTATCCAGCATCTTTGATGCGCAGCTGGTCTTGACGCCTTCAGTACAGAATATATCTTTATGCGCAATCGGCACACCGGTTAAGGCAGGCGCATTGCCTGCTTTCAGTTTTTCATCAGACGCTTTCGCCTGGGCGAGTGCTTCTTCTTCGCAGACAGTAATAAAACTGTTCAGCTTGTCATCACTGTTTTTTATGCGATCCAGAAAATACCGGGTCAGCTCAACACTGCTTACTTCACCCGCCTGTAACATGGCAGATAATTCAGTGACGGTTTTGGTGTGGTAGTTACTCATTAGATAATATGACTCAAAATGTTTTGTCGATAATTCTATATGCCCGGATAGACAGCAGGCATATGTTTTGGCAGTACCGCTATCACTCGATAACCTTGGGCACAAGATACAGACCATCTGCCGTCGCCGGAGCGATCGCCTGAAAATCTTCACGACGGTTGAAATCCGTCACCACGTCTTCACGCAGGCGCTGGACCACATCGAATGGATGTGACATCGGGGTAACACCGGTGGTATCGATGGCATCCATCTGTGCCACCAGGTCAAGAATATTCGATAAATTGGTAGCGTAAGACTGGATATCCGCGTCATCGACATTCAGACATGCCAGTTTTGCTATTTTTTTAACTTCATCAACCTCGATCGACATGAAAAACTCCCGAATATGTGTACTAACGTATAATCTGAAAAAGAGGCGGAAAAATACCACATTCTGGGCATTTTCACTAGGAAGTTAGCCGATTTAAGTCATCGACACATACCGGTGAAAGGTATTTCATGAGAAATCCTGAATATCTGCGTATAGTGCCCCTAATCGAAGCAATAATCCTTGCTCAAAAGAGGCGTGATTGTTACAGTACGCGCAATTCAGCGCGAGATTGGTGGCAATCTCGGCAAAACACTCTATTATTTAGTGAATAACTAGAATAAAACAATAACTAAGGGCTCCTGTCACGTCAGGTTTATCCAGCTTACGGCTCAGATAAGAACACCTTAAGAACACATAAAAGGTCTACACACTCATGTTTTTGAATCGTTTCCGGGGAATGTTTTCAAACGATTTATCAATCGATCTTGGCACTGCCAATACGTTGATATACGCTCGCGGTCGAGGCATCGTTCTCAACGAACCCTCTGTTGTTGCTATTCGTCAGGACCGTGGTCCAGGCGGCCCGAAAACGATCGAAGCATTTGGTAAAGATGCCAAGGGCATGCTTGGTCGCACACCACAGAACATCACGGCCATACGCCCGATGCGTGATGGTGTAATCGCCGATTTCAATATTACAGAAAAGATGCTGCAGCACTTCATCCGCTCGGTACATGAGAGCAAGGTCTTGCGTCCAAGCCCGCGTGTGCTGATCTGCGTACCCTGTGGTGCTACCCAGGTAGAGCGCCGCGCGATCCGTGAATCTGCCGCCGGCGCCGGCGCAAGAAAAGTTTACCTTATCGATGAACCGATGGCCGCAGCGATCGGTGCCGGCATGCCGGTAGACGAACCCCGAGGTTCGATGGTTCTGGATATCGGTGGCGGTACATCTGAAGTTGCCGTGATCTCTCTTAACGGTATCGTCTACTCTGCGTCCGTGCGTGTCGGTGGCGACAAGTTTGACGAAGCCATCACCAATTACGTACGCCGTAATTACGGTATCCTTATCGGTGAAGCCACTGCCGAAAAAGTAAAACATGAGATCGGCACCGCCTACCCCGGTAAGGACCTGCTGGAGATCGAGGTCAAAGGCCGCAACCTGTCAGAGGGTATCCCGCGCAGCTTCTCACTCAATAGCAACGAAATCCTCGAAGCCCTGCAGGAACCACTGCATGGCATCGTCAGCGCCGTGAAAACAGCACTGGAACAGACACCACCAGAGCTCGGCGCCGACGTCGCAGAACGCGGCATCGTCCTGACCGGTGGCGGTTCGTTATTACGTGACCTCGATCGCCTGATCATGGAAGAGACCGGACTGCCGGTGGTCATGGCTGAAGACCCTCTCACCTGTGTAGCACGTGGCGGTGGCCGCGTACTGGAACTTATCGATCAGCATGGGGGCGATTTCCTCGCTGTCGAATAACGTCTGATGTGCGGCAATAAATACATTCCTGCGCAAGTCAGTTAGTTCAGGATACGCACGTGCAAACCTTATTTATCAGGGGTCCATCAGCTACCGTTCGCATGGTAGTGCTGGTTATCGCATCCATCGTATTGATGACCGTGGATCACCGCTGGCACTCTCTAGAATTAGCACGTGGCGCATTCTCCGGAATCCTCTATCCGCTTCAGTACACCATCGATTTACCCATCCGACTGTTCTACTGGGCTGATGAAGCCCTGAGTACGCAACAGTCACTGCTCAAGAAAAACCGTGAGTTCGAAGCACGCCACCTGGAAAATCGTGTACAGCTGCAGAA
>CBDUKK010000116.1:0-5900 GCA_965367795.1 uncultured Gammaproteobacteria bacterium | reverse complement strand
CTACGGCACCAACCGACTCTACCGTGTTGAAAACGAAAGGCTGGTCGCAGTCAATGCCGAAATAATGGGCCGCCAGTATAGCGCCGGCCGCCAGTTCGTGCTGGTCCGCAGTGACAGCCTCAAACCCGGTGATGAGATCATCACAACCCAGTTGCCGCTGGCGGTGAGCGGTCTCAAGGTCGAAGTTCGAAACCAGACGACATCGAACACCGGGATCTCCCAGCAGGTACCCGGCAATCGCCCATGAGTTCGGACAACGTGCCATCGTCTCAGCCGCCTGAATTGCCTCCAGGGAATCCACCGCCTGGCAACCCGGACTCCGGCCCAGGCGGAATCATCCACCTGTTTGCGCAACATCCTGTTGCTGCCAACTTGCTGATGTTGGTGATGATTATCCTCGGCGCCTTCAGCCTGACCCAGCTGAACAAGCAGTTTTTCCCGAATTTTGCGCTTGACTATATATCCGTACGCGTCGTCTGGCCGGGCGCCAGCGCGGAAGATGTCGAAAGTTCTATTACTGTTCCACTGGAACAGGCATTACGGACGCTCGATGGCAAGAAGGAGATGACATCGACTTCGACGCGCGGCCTCAGCGCTATCGTCATCGAATATGAAGAAAACACGGACATGGGCGTAGCACTGGACGAGGTAAAACAGTTCGTCTCCAACATTCGCAACTTGCCCACTGACGCTGAAGATCCGATCGTCACCAAGATCGCCCGTTACGAAGATGTCGCCACCCTCATACTAACCGCCGATGGTGAACTGGAGGAACTGCGCCCGCTGGCTTACCAGTTTGAACGGGAACTGCTCGACAGCGGCATTGCGAGAGTGGACTTCAGCGGTATGCCGGAACAGGAAATCGCCATCGAGGTCAGCGCAAAACAGATCCAGCGACTCGGCCTGTCTTTGAACCAGATCGGCGAACGTATCATCAATCAGAGCCAGGATATACCTGCAGGGACCGTCGCTGAAAGTGAAGCCGCGCGTGAAGTACGCGGCCTGCAGCGTAAACGTGATGTACAGGAATTCACCTCGCTCGACCTGCTGACCAGCGCCAGCGGCCAGAAGCTGACGCTGGATGATATTGCCGAGATCAAGCGGCGGCCTAAAGAAAACCAGGTGGAGATTTTTTATCAGGTCAAACCGGCGATACTGATGAACCTGCAGCGGACCGAGAGTACCGACGCCCTGGTATCGGCCGAGATCATGCAACAGTGGCTGACCAGGACCCGAGAGACGTTGGCGCCCTCGATCGAACTGGTCGTATTCGATGAAAAATACGCTTTGATACAGCAGAGGATCGACCTGCTGGTAAAAAACGGTATTTCCGGACTGGTACTGGTGCTGGCCATCCTGTATATCTTCCTCAATGGACGCGTGGCATTCTGGGTCGCCATCGGCATACCCACATCATTCCTGGGTGCGCTGGCCGTGCTGTATTTTTCCGGCGGCAGTATCAATATGATCAGCCTGTTCGCGCTGATCATGACGCTGGGTATCATCGTTGACGATGCCATCGTCGTCGGCGAGGACGCACTCACCCACTACCAGTATGGCGAAAACTCGCTGATGGCCGCCGAAGGCGGCGCCATGCGTATGCTTGCGCCCGTGGTGTCTTCATCCCTGACCACGGTGGCGGCCTTTCTCCCGTTGATGATGGTCACAGGTATCATCGGTTCGATCCTGTTCGATATTCCCTTCGTCGTGGTCTGCGTGATCATCGCTTCACTGATCGAGAGTTTTCTTATCCTGCCGGGACACCTGCGCCACAGTTTTCATAAAAACCACCACAAAAAGAATGGTGAGTTACGGCAGAAACTGGAACATGGATTCAATCAATTTCGGGATGTTTATTTCAGACCGGTGATGAAACGAGCCATCAACCATCGTTTCACCACGCTCACCATCGCGATATGTTCACTGGTGCTGGCGATATCGCTGGTTGTTTTCGGCCAGGTGAAATTCCAGTTTTTTCCACAACCGGAAAGCACCGTGATCATTGCCAGCGTCAAGTTTGCTGCCGGCACCCCGCCTGACGAGGTGCGTGCCTTTGCCAACCAGATGGAACAGCGCCTGGCAGAAACCGATGAGGCCTTGCGTGAACAGGATTCACTGATCACAGCAGCCCTGTTACGCATGAACACCGCGAGTTTTGATGGTGGCAGAAATTACCAGAATGGCAATCAATACGCGATGTTACAGGTTGAACTGCTGCAGCCGGATGAACGCAGCGTCAGAAATACCACCATCATCGGAGAATGGGAATCACGGCTGGAGATACCTGCGGGTGTCGAACAGTTATCGATAAGCAGCCCGCGCGGCGGACCGCCCGGCCGCGACCTCGATATCTTTTTATCGGGTTCAGACGCCATCAATCTGAAACACGCTGCCGAAGACCTGGCTGAAGCCATGAAAAGTTATGATGGCCTGAGCAATATACTCGATGACCTGCCTTATGGCCGTCAGCAGTATATATTCGAGCTTACCCCGCTGGCGCAATCCGCCGGCCTGACCATCGCCGAAGTCGGCCGTCAGTTACGCGCCGCACTCGATGGCCAGTTGCTGCAGATATTCTATGATTCCTATGAAGAAATCGAAGTGCGTATCATGCTGCCTGCCGAAGAGCGCAAATTCCAGAGTATCCTCGAAACCCTGCCGATCATCACCGGTTCAGGCGACCGGCTGTTACTCAATAACGTAGTTGAACTCAGCTCTCAGCAAGGACTGGAATTGTTGCGTCATACCGATGCAAAACTCGGCGTGCACGTCACTGCGGAAGTTGATGCGAAGAAGACTAATGCCAATGAGGTGTTGAAAAAATTACAGCAAACCGTGATACCGCAGATTGTTAACGAGTATGGCTTGCAGGTGACTTACAAAGGCAAAGCCGAAGAAGAACGCGAGACCAGCTCGGACATGAAACAGGGCGGCATGCTGGCGCTGGTGATGATCTATATCATCCTTGCCTGGGTGTTCGCATCGTATAGCTGGCCGCTTGCTGTGATGATGGTTATTCCATTTGGTATCTGCGGCGCGATTTTCGGGCACTGGCTGTTAGGCATCGATTTAACGATTCTGTCGCAGTTCGGTATGTTTGGCCTGTCGGGTATCGTGATCAATGACTCGATCATCCTGGTGACCTTCTACAAGCAGCTGAGAGCGAAAGGCATGGCTATCCGTGATGCACTGGTTGAGTCTGCCTGTCTGCGCTTGAGAGCGGTGCTGCTGACTTCACTGACGACGATCGCAGGTCTGACGCCTCTGCTGTTCGAGACCTCATTGCAGGCCCAGTTCCTGATCCCGATGGCTGTCAGTATATCGTTCGGCCTGGGCTTTGCGACCTTGCTGGTCCTGTTCCTGGTGCCTGTGCTGCTCTCTTACATCGAACAGATGGTGGAATACATCGCGAAAAAAAATATGAACAGCATGCCGACAGAGAAAATAAAAGTCGGCTGATCCATCAAGCCTAAGCAACTTGATTATTTCTCAATTTGCTTTTTTTAAGCGCGAGAATCAGGGATATCAACCCGCTGTTACAGTACCCGGTAATGCGAGCTGCGCATCAGGCTGGAAAATGAATCCCTGTTATTTCCGGAACATTGAACGATGAAAAAATCCATTCCAGTCTGTTGCATTAAATACATTGGCTGTTTCCTCGCCGCCCTGTTTGCAAGCACGCCGGTCGCCGAACCGCTATTCGATACGCACCTGCATTACAACGCGCGGGATGCAGAACATTTCAGCCCGCGGCAAATCATAACCGTACTGGATCGAAACTCGATTCAATATGCACTGGTCACCGGCATTCCTGCGCGGCTCGCGCTAGAACTGCAGCAGCAGGCACCGGCGCGCATCCTGCCGCTGCTGGGTGTCTATCGCAGCCCGGAAGACAAGGAAACCTGGGTCCGGGATGCCGGCCTGCCGCCGCGTATCGAAGCCCAGCTGAAGCAGGGCAGCTGGCGCGGCATCGGTGAACTGCACCTGTTCGCCAAAGATCGCCATAGTCCGGTGTTTGCACAGATCATCGAACTCGCGCAACACTACAGATTACCGCTTCTGCTCCACGCTGATCCCGCAGTGATCGATACCGTCTATGAGCAGGCCCCGGGGCACCCGGTGATCTGGGCACATGCGGGCACCTTCCCCTATCCCGACCTGATCGCCGACTACCTCACACGTTACCCGGCGCTGCGCGTGGACCTGTCGGTACGTGACGAGCGCATCGCTCCCGACGGTCTATTCCATGACGACTGGTACGAGCTGCTCGTCCGCTATCCTGACCGTTTCATGGTTGGCGTCGACACGTACAGCCTGTCGCGCTGGCACACTTACGATGCGACCGCGGCAGGCATACGCCAATGGTTACGGGAGTTGCCCGCCGACGTCGCCACCCGGCTGGCTTACGGCAATGCTGTGGCTCTGTTCAATATTGCCGGAGCAAGACCGGCGGACAACGGAATGCGTACTGGTCAATAAGTTATGTTGGAGCGGTTTGTATAAGGCCAGTCGAGGAAACAAACCCGAGCGGCAGCGTGATCACCTCTTCAGCCTGGCTGTTGCTCCGAACGGGACTCCAGCAACCCCCTGGCCTGTGCATAGTTCAGGCCACTGATATTGCTTTTGGCCATGGAGTCTCGCAGTGAGCACGCCAGCACTGACGCGAACACCCGCTGATAGAAAGGCAGCTCGGCGACGTAGTACGGCATCGCGAACTCGAGCGTACCCGCAGCTGCCAGCGCCTGTTCGAACTTGCGACGTCTGTCTTCGATGCAGGCCATCAGTTCATCATCTTCGGCGGCCTGCGGTTCAAGCTGCAGCACCCAGGTCATATCCGGTTGCAATTCACATTCGCCGACGATCTCTCCGTCCCGGCTTCCATTCCACTCACGTGGCGAAACCATGGATAAATCAAACCGGTTATCGCGCCGGTAGAGCCAGTAGGGCCTGCCAATCACGGGCTTGAAATGAAAACGGCTTTGCAGTACGAACAGCGAAGTGAAGAGCTCGTTACTGACCTGGTTGATGTGCTTCGGTGGCACCGATATCCTCGCCCGGCTTTCTTCCAGGCTTGCAAAGGCGGTGACCAGACCCTTGCCCTGCGGGTTGGGAATTTTATCAATGGTTGCCATGAATGCTATTCAGGGTGCATGCAGTTCGGTTATTATCGCCCTGTTGACAGGAAACGACTTATGGGTGACCCCTTTATTTCCTTTATCTAAAACTTACTTCGAATACGCTCAATTCGTTTTCGGTTGACGCCGAAATCAGAACTTCCGACACGGGAGGCAGATCTAGCATGAATAACAGTCTCGTCAGCTTTCTCTTTTGGGAAATAGAACTCCACATCATCAACAAATCGGAATAGAGCTGAAGTAAACTCTACACGAATATAATCTTTTTGATCTGTAATAATTTTGGTTCGCTTTTCTGATTCAATTATCTGCAAGAGACGGTCATGCGCCTCCTGCTGTGTTCCAGCGAAAATTATAGGTTCGATAAAATGTTTTTTATCATGCGCCTGACTGCTTACACAGTTTGGCGTTTTTGGGCACGGTGCCAGCTCGCTGTTATTTATACCTGGATCAGGCATGGTTCCTGAACACCCCGTAAGAAATACAAAGATTACTAGAACAACTGGAATTATTTTGTTCGTCATTCTTTCGCCTTATCCTATCAGAATTTAGTAAGAAAATTATGTGTGTAAGTAAGATTAAAGGCTTCTGTTCCACTGCTGTCCCACTTACACGTCATTCCCGCATGTTTTTAGTAGGGTGGGCTCCGCCCACCAGCTCAAACGCATAAACACCGGGAAAACGGTGGGCAAAGCCCACCCTTCTACAAAACCTTCGTTCTCGTCATCCGCACCCACTCACCCGTGATTCCCGCGAAGGCGTATT